>JBAVYC010000690.1:0-11011 GCA_049698595.1 Desulfobacterales bacterium
TTGATTGTGGGAGCGGCTTCCAGCCGCGATTAACTATGTCAGGCAGATACCCATGATCGCGGCTAAAAGACACTGCCATCTACCATTCGCTTTATCTACCTTGGTCCGACCCCCAATTTGTTTCTTATTTCAAAAACAACTGTAACCACCATCTATCGTAACGGCATCACCCGAGTGGTAGGCACTGGCGTCGCTGGCGAAGTAAACGGCGATCGGGCCAAAATCAGCTGGGATTCCCCAGCGCCTTTGCGGAATACGCGGTATGACGTTTTTCTCAAACTTTTCTATATTGAAAAGCGGTGCGGTCATATCCGTTTCAATCCATCCGGGTAAAATTGCATTCGCTCTGATCCGATAGCGGGCATATTCAACTGCCAAACCTCTGACAATTGCAACGACACCCGCCTTGGTCGCGGCATAATGTTCTCCTCTCGGCATGCCGTATTTCGCCGAGAGACTGCTGGTAACGACCAACGATCCGCCATCCTCCCGTTCCAGCATGTGACGTATGGCCGATCTGAAGGTAAAAAATACACCTTCCATGTTGACACCAAAAACGTTGCGCCATTCGCTGATATCCATATTATGAAATGGGGTCCCCATGCTTCCAACTCCCGCATTGGCAAAACAGGTATCGACCTTACCCAGTGCTTCGACGGTGCGGGCAAAGTTTTCTTCGACTTGATTTTCGTCGGAAACATTGCATTTAAAAGCGGCAACTTGCCCTCCGTAGGCCGCTATCTTTTCGGCGGCCGTTTTGTTTTTTTCTTCGTTTTGACCCCATATGCATATATCGGCACCGGATTGGGCCAATGCCTTCGCCATGCCGAGGCCAATGCCGCCATTTCCGCCGGTCACCAGTGCAGTTTTGCCGGTGAGATCGAATGTGGAATTTGCCATAATAGGTTTTCCTTTCAAATACTTAAGTGTGTGCTTCTTTATCCAGACGTCCGATTTTTTCTTTCACCCAAGAACGCACCAACTGGGCACGGTCAATACCGGTGCGCTTGGATTCTCTATCGATGACGCGAACATCACCAGGATCCAGCCGCAACTGAATCAATTTCTTGGGCAGACGTTTAAATTTTAAATTTCCTTCTTGCCATCCTTCAAAGTCTTCTGGTTCATGCTTATCCCAAAATTTTTCGAGTTCCTCATCACTCCTGGGAGAAACATCAGATACGTTCTTTAATCTTTCCATCATTAAAATCCTTTTCTTAGGGCGTACATCTGTCTTTGTTTTAGATTCATGTCCCTGGCGGTAATTATTTTAAGAACATTAGCACCAGATTCAAAATTTAAGATAGTCGTCTCTTCCGGTGATAAAATCCTTACCAACACCAGAAGGTATCGACCCGAAAAAGATTGGCCATAAATAAAATAACCGTCCCGATATGCTAAAGAAAAGGCATATGGATCATCGTAAATAACCTCTTCGATTTCCCAAATCTCGATATTATGTTTCATCAGGAGTTTTTCTTTAACACCCGATGAAACGGTAACTTCACACTCAAAAACCTTTCCCTTACTCATTTTATTATCTCCTAAAATCAAAAAATATCTTAGAGTATCTATCTATATCTGTCAAGGATAGAGAAAATCGAATTTTTCACGCAAGCATCCTACCAGGGCGGAAAAATACCAACAAAAAAAAATAATTCCATGGCTCGAACGGGAAAAGAACTGCTGAAGGTCGGCTGAACTAATCTGAACTAATGACCTTTAATTTTTTCTCAACATATAAAATTGCTTCGGAACGAGCCTATGAATATGCTTTTTGAGCTGACTCACTAGGTTGCTCAGATCGCTCAAGGTGGGTGAGGTGATATCCAGTGGTATCATGGACGGAAACGCTTGAGGGCAAAGGCCTTATAATTGAGCCAGAGCCCGAACTCGTCATAGACATTCACGTCCTGAAGGGAATGGTGCTTGATCAAAGACAAAAATTTGCTTTTTCGCGTGAAGTCTATTGAAAAATCGGATTGTGGTGCTGTCCCTATGGCATAACAATATGTAGGCTTCGATGAACATGCCACTTTTAAGCATTATCGTGACTAAAAGTGAACTTCTGATTGTGCCCTCATCATCGCAAAACAAAGCGTTTTAAACTGGCAATATTCGACAGATTCATGTAAATATTTTATAAAAAATGAAATATATAGTCATTTTGTATACTGCTTTTACCTTTGTAATTCCGAGATATCATTTACACGCTGCCGACAAAAGCGCGGTTAGGAGAAGTTCCATGATCGACATCCAGCAGACCGGTGATCGACTCGAGGCGCACCTTCGAACGCTGACCGAGACCATTGGTGAGCGCAGCGTGCGTTTTCCTGAAAATCTGAATAAAACCGCCGATTATATCCAATCATTTTATGAAGATATCGGACTTGCGGTGCACGGGGCATCATACGATTACTCCGATTATAAAGTTGCCAACATCGTTGCCGAGATTTCGACCGGCCCCCAACCCTCCCGTCGATACCTGCTGGGTGCCCATTATGATTCGGTTTCCGGTACCGTAGGGGCGGATGACAATGCCAGCGCAATCGCCGTCCAGCTCGAGACTGCCAGATGTCTCAAGGCATTGATCGGCCGTGAAGCCCTCGATCTGGCGGTGACCTTTGTTTCCTTTGCCCTGGAAGAACCGCCGGTTTATGGTACCCGCTATATGGGCAGCCGGGTATACGCAAAAAAGGCGCGCAAAGAACAGGAAAAAATAGACGGCATGATTTGCCTGGAAATGGTGGGCTATGCCTGCTATGAGCCAGGATGCCAGCATTATCCGTTTCCGCTGGGGTTTTTCGGCTATCCTAAAGAAGGCAACTATATCGGAATTGTCGGCAACTTCAAATCCGGCGGATTTACAAAAGCACTATTTACAGCGTTTCAAAAAAACCCGGAACTTCCCGTAATTAAGTTAAAAATTCCGTTCAACGGGTGGATCCTTCCGGCTGTCAGGCTCAGTGACCATGCCTCTTTCTGGGATCAAGGGTTTAAGGCGGTCATGATCACGGACACCGCTTTTTTCCGCAACCCCCACTATCATCGACCGTCGGATACGATGGAGAAGCTGGACTACCGGTTCATGGCCGAGCTGGTGGAAAGTTTGCTTATTTTTTTCAAATCTCACCGAAACGGGCATTGAGCTGGCAGCCTCAACCTAAAATGCCCTTGGCACCCCATCTTCCGTAAAACTTTGGACAACACATGACATCACCGCCGGTAAAGGCCGCAATGCTGCGTGCCGGGCCATATCTCTTTTTAAAGTGGCCCGGCAGGCCAGCATGGATTTTCCGTTTACATCGACAGCACAGATACCGGCTGAAAATCCCTGCGCTTTGAGTCTGCACTTGAAGGTATTCATAATGTTTTTTCGGATTTCATATCGACGAGACCATACTGTGCAGATTAGAAGAAATTATAGTCCTTAAAGGCAGTATCAATATTCATTGTCGGCGGGGCGATGGCGCGCAGGGAGGCGGCGCGCAGAACCGCCATCGCTTCCTGAGAAATCCTGCCATGTATTTTCAGTTTGACGATGCCGTCCTCCGGCAGCTGGCCAATCGCACTTTCAAGGAAGATCAAAGCCCAGGTGGGTATCGGCCAGAAACAGGATGCTGATTATACCCATTGCAGTGCTCCCATTACTTCGCGACGATTCAGGGTCACTTTGGGGCCGAGGCGCAGTTCGATGTCCCGGTCTTCGGAGAGCAGCCGCCGTAGTTCGGTGGTGAGGACGCGCAGCCGATCGTAGGTTATCAGATTAATATTTTTTTGCCGCGCCCGAAATGATTTCGTATATCCCGGAGGTATCGGCGCTTTTTTTTGGGTCTTCATATCATCGCGTGCGAGGACGGATCCGTTTTTAAAAATCACCAGCGTTTTAAAATTATCTCGATCATCGGTCGCTGACCAGGCCAGGGAGGATTCGCTCAACAAGCAGAACCAGCGGGCCCGCCGGATCAGATGAGCGCTGTGGCGCACCATTTTTTCGATGATCCGGGCAACTGCCGCCGGCGTCCAGATGTGCTCTTTGCCGGATTCTTCTTCCGTATCAAGATCCTCATTATCGTTTTCTTTTTCTGCGACCATTTCAGCAAGTGCGGCGGCTTGCAGCCGTTCGCGCCAAAGTTGTGCGCCCAGGGCCGTCAACAATCGCAAGGCAGATTGTTGCCCCAGGCGGCTACCGTACTTTTCCCGAAACATTTTGAAACCTTCCCGCATGCAATCGATTTCGGGGGCATAATCCGGGGGAAGGTCAAGAACAGCGCTGGCGATATCCATGTCCTTATCCGTCCTCAGCTGCATGCCGTCTTCAAACCACAAGCCAAAAGCTGAAACTGCTTTAATCAACTTGCCGGCCGGAAGGGGTCCCACGGGATTATCCCTTGCGACAACGGCGGAATGCCGGCAGAGGTCCTTGGAACAAAATGCGAGCCCGCGCTGCCGTCGGCGCAGGGCAATGTTATAAGGCGGTGAACGGCGTTTGATTTCATCAGATTCGAGGATGGCGGCTTCCAGGGCAGAGCCGGTCAGGGTAAAATCCAGCTCCCGGGCCTGGGTCAGCATCTCCAGGGTGTGTTCCGCATGGGGTGCTTTTTGTTGGAAATAGCTGTTTACCCGCTGCTTGAGGGATTTGGCCTTGCCGATGTAAAGCGGATCGCTCTTCTTGGCGCGCAGCATCCGATAGACACCGGGTTTGTCCGGCAGTCGCTGGTGAATTCCGGGATTCATCGGAAACGATCGTTTGGATCGGCCGGGCGGCTTGGTGGCCGCCAGCCAGTCGACCAACTGGCTGAGTGTGGAAATGCCGCAGGTGGTGCTCAGCAGTTCGACCATCTTTTTCCAGATAAATGCGGTCGCGATCACATGATCGGCACTGCGTTTGAATTCGGGCATGCTATGGCCGAAATAACCAGATAGGGCTCTGATACCCCTGCGCGGCAAATCAGGCAAAAGGCGGACCGCAATCTCATGGGTGCAGATAATGTGGAAGGGAAAAGGACCTGCGGGGTTATTTTGTTTGTGGAGTGCGCGTAAAAATGGTTCTTCAAAGCGGGCAAAATGGATAACTGTCGGACAGGCTGCCGCCGGACTGCCGACGATGATTTGCGTTGCCGTTTCGACCAGACGGCCCCAGACGTTTTCGGATGATATGCCGTCTGAAATCGAATTGTCTGAAATCCCGGTGATGCGTTGAACCGCCTGCGGGATGTTTGCATCGGATGGTAACCGAACCAGGCAAGCCTGCAGGCCGGTCAGCACTGGGTTATCGACGGTAGCTGCCCGGGTCGGAAGCCAGCCGATCTCAAGGAGATGTCCTTTTTCCGGATTCGCTCCGCTTGCCTGACAGTCAAGGGTTAAGATTTTTAATTTCGTGAGGGTTGGTTCTATCTTTTTCAAGCTTGAATTCGCAATCATGTGTAATTTTGCCTCTTGATTCGCAACTTGATCGTGATCATCTTTATCGAGCTTCGGGATTTTATTATTGCCATAAATTTCGATTTATTTTTGTTATTAATGATGTCGATATGTTATAGAAATTATAGGGCCGTTCAAGGGTTCACAGGTTAGGACCCGAAGATCCGAGTTTAATGTTAATTTTGAACTTATAATACATGTGCTCTGAATACAAATCGAATGAAAAAAATATGATCTTAGGATATAAAATATGGTAGTTTAGCTGAGATCATATTTCTAAAGACAAAAAAAAATCTAACCCTGAACCTTTACCGTTTTAACGATATGGAATCAGCACTGTTTGACGCTTTAAAAAAACTCAGAGAGAATATTCCCCGTTTAGCGGATCACCTCAAACTCGGAAACGACGAACAAATTCGTTTCTGGACCGACATCGTCGATGCCAAACTGCTTACCCGGTTGACTCCCGATTTTCCGGTGGTTGCCGCCATTTGCGGCGGGGGCTCCTCTGGAAAATCCACCCTTTTCAACTCGCTGGTCGGAGATCATCTTGCACCGACGGGAGGGACTGCTGGGTTGAATCGGCGCGTGCTGTTTTCAATTCCGGCGGGGCGGGCCGGCCAGACAGATCTTTTTGCCGATTTGGCACGACCGTTTAAATCCGCGCCGGATCCCCTGAACGCCAAGGAAGAACTGACGGTTCCGGGAAAACCGCTCTATGTTTTAAACCAATCCCCCATGAATAACCTGGTGATACTGGATACCCCGGACTTCGACACCGGCGCCAAAGGTGCCTACACCAACCGGGAGGTCACCCGGATGGCATTGGAAGCTTCGGACATTCTCATTTATATTTTCACCAACTCCAATTATAACAATCGGGACAACACCGATTTTATTGCTCAAATGCTCACCGGGATCGGTAAACGAAAGTGCTTTCTGGTGTATCGCGTATACCCGAGTTTCACCCAACAAGAGGTTCTGGACCATGCCATGACGGTGGCGCAAGGCATTTACGGCGAGCTGGCTGAAAAGTATCTCCTGGGTGTTTACCGCACCGATGAGGACAATAATGTGGCGGCCGGCAAGGGGTTCATGAAAATTAAACCGGTTGATGCAAAAAGTCCGGGTTTTGCCGAAGCGCTGCAAGCTGTTGATGCGCCCAAACTGCGGTACGAATTATACGCCTCCATTTTAAAGGACGTCTACAAAGGCGCTGAGATTATAAATGGCGCTGCCCAAATTTCTCTTGCTGAACTGCGTCTGTATTATGATGCGCTTCAAACTGCCCAGAGCTACTGTGTTCACGAAGCATTGAAACATTTTCCGATGGATCGCGTCATGCGGCGATTTGCCCGAATCTGGGCGACTACGGACCCGACCCATGTGAAAATCATGCGTACAACGGGCAGTTTCATCGAATTACCGCTGAAAATGCTGCTCGGTGCGGCGGGTTGGGCCAAAGACCAGTTATCTCCAGGCAAACCACAACCCTCGGCTTCAAAGGTGTTCGCGGAAAAAGCAGATGAGGATTTGGTGACGGCGGTCACTAGCATGCACTATCAGGCCGTCAGCCGCCAGATATCCGTCGGCGGGTCCTTAACTGATCCCGTCGCCGGACGAATGATCGAAAGCATTGATAAAATCAGAGCACAAAAAAGATTGGGAAAAACACAAAATCCCCAGGCCGAACCCTCCGGCGAGGGTTCCCGCTTTACTTTTTTGGTTGATGCTCATCCGGTGGTGATCCCCGAGCAGGAAAAACTGCGCGGCACAGATTTTAAATCCGTTTTGCAATCTATTCTGGCAGAAAAAGAGTCCATTACAGCTATTTCCAGAGACATGGAAAGGGATCTCGAACAACTTGCCGATCATTTCCGCCGCAAAATGGGCTTGTGGCCTAAAATCAGCCAGACCTTCTGGGCGTTGCTCAACGTGTTGCCGGCAACGGTCGCGGTGACCTATGTTCTTTCCACCGGCGATCCCGTGGGGGCTGCCGGGATAAAAGTGAAGCTGACCGGGCTTTTCGGGGCCAAAGATCTTTATGCGCTGTTTGCAATACCGGTTACTACAGGGTTGAAACAAGCTGACCGTAAACAGATCGAGGAAATGCTGGGACCCATTGTACAAACCTGGCTAAACCATAAATTAAAAACCGTTCAGCACCTCTTCGAGGAAAACATAACCGGCGGCATTTTGCGGTGTGCTAGCAAAAACATTGCCGACGCAGATCTGCTGATCCGTGAAATCGAGCATTCAATGAAGGTGAGCGCGAAGGGAGATAAGAAATAATGCTACCGACCCGACAGTCTGCCACCCTAAAGGCCCTCGGCAAAATTGAAGGTTTTAAAAATGACCTCAACATGCTGAAATCAACACTGGCGGACCTGTCACTGTGGCTTCCGGCGATACCACTGGAAAAACAATGCGATGAGGCCATGCGGATGATTGATAGCATTGCTGAGCGCTTCGAACGGAAGCTGGTGGTGACTATTGTCGGGCCCTGTGGCGCCGGGAAGTCCACCCTGCTGAATGCCCTGGCGGGGATCGATGATTTATCACCGGCGGGACATCAGCGGCCCACCACCAGTCATGTCATTATTTTCAGCAGTGACACCCAGAATGCCGGACAGTTGGTCGCAAACCTCGGCAGTGATTCTGTTGAGGTTAAATCAAGCCCGGCCGCCGAGCTGTTGGAACACGTGCTCATTATCGACACGCCGGACACCGACAGCATGGCCTACCGGAAGCACGCTGCACTCGTGCGCGAAGCCATCGCACGCTCCGATATGCTCCTCTGTGTGTTTGATTCTGAGAACCCCAAAAGAAAAGACCATGTTGATTTCATGGCGCCGTTTATCCGAAGATTTAATGGGGAATCATTGGTGATCGTGATTAATAAATGCGATCGCCAGGATGAGACAGAACTCAAAAAACGGATATTACCGGATTTTTCAGCCTATATTCAGGCCGCCTGGCAAACATCCGTGGACGGCGCCCTGTGCGTATCCGCCCGGCGACATTTGAAAGATCCGCAATGGGACCAGACCGCAGGTCCCAAACATGATTTTGATCAATTCAAAGAATTGCAAAATCTAATCTTCGACACCATCAACCGTGCCGGTTATGTGGTGGACAGGCGGCTTGAAAATGCCCGCAGTTTGAGGGATTTTATTTTCGATGAGATTGGGCGGGAGGTCGCCGGTTACAACGCCTCGCTGGTGTCGGCCAAACAAAAAATGCGCGAAGCGGAGAAAAGATCTTTTCTGGAAGCCGTTTCCGCCATGAAAAATGATGACTCAAGACAGCTTTTCGGTATCGGCTTGATGGTTTATCAGAGACTGGCGCAACGGTGGGTCGGACCCTTGGGGTGGATGATTGCCATCTGGGCGCGGCTGCTTATTTTTGGGACCGGTATGGCCGCCCTGTTTAGATTCGGCCGCCCTATAACCCAGATAATGGGCATGATTTCGGCCTGGCGGCACTTCAAAGAATCAAAATCGGCAACGTCCGACGCCCACAATGAAGAGCGGGTGGGGGCAGGCCTGCGGACATACCGGCTCACCACCATGAGCAACTGGCCGGATATCGCCGAGTCTTTGATTGGCGGCGGGTTTAACAGCGCGGTTCGCAGGGTGGAAGATGCCCTGCCTGCCGGTGAGACAGTCAGCGAAAAATTAGCGGGGATCTGGAGCGGGACTCTGGAGTCCGAGATTGAACGCGTATCGCGCAGGCTTTCCGGAATACTGCTGCAAATTCTGTTTAACCTGCCGGCAATCGGTATTATAGGTTACAGCGGCTGGATCACCGTAAAGGGTTTTTTGTGGGGAGAATATCTTGCGGGGGCGTTTTTTCTGCATGCTCTGTGGTCGATCGGCATTATACTGTTATTGAGCTTTTTCATCTTCCAGGCCTGTGTCCGGTTGGCTGCCGGTCCGGAACGCGTGACCGCACGAGCATTTGAAAAGATGAAACGCCAGGCCGATCAACTTGATATGATGACACCCAACCCGGTGCTGGTGCAACTTGAAACCGTCATCGAGCTGAATGCCATGTTAGTCTTGCGGAGATCTGGATGATTTATAAAAGTTCAACCACTAAGACGCGAAGGCACAAAAAAAAGTGTGGGGTGACTTCACGGAAGCCACCCCAATCAGAAAGGAGGTAAATGACGCTGTGTTTGTACGCTGCACAGGCCTGATATTATTTTCGGAGCTTATCAATAATTCTTTAGTTTTTTTTGCAAAATTGAACGAATTAAATATTATATATGCATTCAAACCAATTCAAATGCTCTTCGTTCGCGATTCCCAGTCGTTTGGCCACTGCAGGAGAAAATATGGCAAAATTGGCGGTTGATCGGGTGCAGATTGTTCCCTCTCTGGTCGACAGGATCCCTTCCATGACCGCTTCGTGTCTGCCTTTTAATTCCAGTACCTTGCCTTCGGCCTTCAATGGGTAGTCGATATACACAGGCTTCAGGAAATCAATCGCCATGGATTTGGTTAATGTGATCCTTTTTAACAGATAAATTGCAGCCCAACTCATAATTTCATCAAGGATCGTCGACAGAACCCCGCCGTGAATCAGATTGTTCCACCCGCACAAATGCTTTGGAACCATTACCTCGGAGAAGACGGATGCGTCGTTTGTGTAAAAACTCATCTGAAGCCCTGATGGATTGATGGGGCTACATCCGAAACAGTTATGGGTCTCACTGTTGGGCAGGCGCTTGCAATCTTTTTCTAATTCCATGGTTAGAAATAAATGAGGTTAAACAATTTATCGGCGGCGTCTTCGTCTAAGCCTTTTAGTATTTTGTATTCATCAAGGGCGGCCGCTTTGTCGCCTTTTTGAAAGAGAGCATAACCCAGGTTATAGTGGGCCGGCGCGAAATCGGGATCGACCCGAATGGCCTCCTTGTAGGAATTAATTTCCGTACTCGATTTTCCCAGTTTGCCGTAAACCACGCCTAAATAGTTGTAGGCCGGAGCAAATTCGGGATTGATTCGCAAAACGTCCTGATGGGCCTTGATGGCTTCCTGGTAGCGGCCCAGTTTGGTATATGCAATGCCAATGTTGAAGTGGGCCGGAGCCGCATCCGGGTTTAGTCGTATGACGTTTTCAAAGGCACTTCTGCCTTCATCCAGCTGGCCAAGCTGGGCGTAAATCAGTCCGATCTTAAAATATGCGGATTCAAAATCAGGATTTATCCGGATCACCTGCTTGTAGGATTCGATCGCCTCCTGCTGACGGCCGAGTTTAGCATAATAATTTCCCAAAATGTAATACAGGGCTGGGTCATCGGGATTGATTTTGATTGCCTGCTTATATGACTCTATGGCAGCGGCAGGCCTGTTCAAGCCGACCTGACAGGAGCCCAGGCCATTCCAGGCCATGATATTTTTCGGGTCTTGTTCAATTGCTTCTTTGAAAAGCTCAAGCGCTTTCTGGTCATCTCCGTTTATTGAAAAACTGTATCCCTGGCGACAGAGCTCCTCGGCAAGCTTGGGTTGCTGTGAACTTTTGGAAAAGGTCCACAGAGACATCGCCAGGCCGATCCGGGCCGGTTTCAGTTTCAGCACGG
>JBAVYC010000691.1:0-9463 GCA_049698595.1 Desulfobacterales bacterium
TCAGCCGTGCCACTTTCTTGGCGATCCCGGCGCCAGCGACCACATCGACGACCCGATTGACATCCTTGTAGGCCGTCGGTGCTTCTTCGGCCAGACCGGACATGCTGCCGGCCCGCACGTGAATGCCGCGTGATTCGAGTTGAGCGCGCAATTCGGCTCCATGCACTGACTTTTTGGCCTTTTTACGGCTCATACTTCGACCGGCACCGTGGCAGGTCGAACCGAAGGTCTGTGTCATCGAGCCTAGCGTTCCCGTTAAGACCCAGCTGACAGTACCCATTGAACCGGGCACCAGAACCGGCTGTCCGATGTCGCGGTATACGGTGGGCAGTTCCTCTGAACCGGGGCCGAAAGCGCGAGTGGCGCCTTTGCGATGAACGCAAAGCTTAACCTTTCTGCCCGCGACGATATGGGTCTCGACCTTGGCCATGTTGTGGGCGATATCATAAATCTGGTATAGCTGGTGATTTCTGGCTTTCCCGGCCAGTGTCTGTTCGAAACTCTGTCGAATATGGCTTGCCAGGACCTGACGGTTTGCAAAGGCGTAATTGGCCGCCGCTTTCATGGCCGCCAGATAATCCCTGCCTTCCGGACTGGAGAGGGGTGCGCAAACCAACTCCCTGTCCGGCAGGTTAAGACCATATCGGCGAATCGATTTCTGAAACCGTTTGACGTAGTCGCTGCATACCTGGTGGCCGAGTCCGCGGGAGCCGCAATGAATCTGAACTGCAACCTGATTTTCAAAAAGCCCCATGCATTTGGCGGCGGTTTCATCTAAAATCCTGTCCACCACATCGATTTCGATGAAGTGGTTACCGGCCCCCAGGGTCCCGACTTGCCCTTTACCGCGATCTTTGGCTCGCGGGCTGACCTTGCCTGCATCCGCGCCCTTCAAACAGCCGTTTTCTTCGGTTCGCTCCAGGTCGGCTTCGGTGGCAAACCCGCGTTTCAGGGCCCAGGTCGAACCTAATTCCATCAAACGATCCAACTCACCGGACTTGAGTTTGATATGGCCGCCTTGCCCGACACCACTGGGGCAATTGGCATAGATGCTCGAGGTCAGAATGTCCAGATAGGGGTCTAGCTCCTCCTTTTCCAGACGGGTGGCCAGCAGACGGACACCACAATTGATATCATATCCGACGCCACCGGGTGAGATCACTCCGTCCGGCAATTGAGTGGCCACCACACCGCCAATTGGGAACCCGTATCCCTGGTGGATATCCGGCATGGCAAGCGCGTATTTGACGGCGCCCGGTAAGGTGGCTGTATTGACCAGCTGCTCCAGGCTGCGGTCATTTTTGATACCCTCCAATAAGGCCGTATCCGCGTAAAATCGAGCCGGCACTCGCATATCTTCGCGAAACGAAGCCGGGAGCTCGTATACATATTCCTCAATTTGGTTGAAATCGTGAATGTTGACCAAGCGGCACCTCCTTCACACATCAAAGACCACTGTTGCGGTCAATCCGTTTCCCGTCTGAACAATTTCCAGGTTGTGGTAAGTGACTGCTTTGATATGTTTTTCCAGTCGTGCTACCCGGGTACCGTACATTCTCACCTTGAGATGGGTAGGCGACACGCTCTCTATCTTGAATTCGTGAAAAACGAGCATTTCACTTTCCGCCCAGTATGCCAGTTCGCTCAACCAGTCCACCAATAAAGTTTCGGTATCCATGGCCTCGAGCGCCACGAACTTTTCCTGGTGCTCAGCGCACGGGGTATGCCTTGTGGTCATAAGGCTGGTCATGCCACGGGCAGCATTGAGCAGGAATTCCGCCAGGTTCGATCCGCAAATTCGTAAGGCCCGGTCCGCAGTGTGCTCTATTTCTTCAAATGCGACTTGATGATGGGACCCGGTCTGAGTGGGTAGCCTGCTGTTTGACATCTTGCGCTTCTATACATTGTAATTGTCATGATGCAATTTGCTGTAAATGGGTGTGGTCAACTGCTCATATGCATAACATGTAATAACTGACCCCTGATTGTCAAGCATCCTTTGCTTAATTCCTAAGCCACCGGCTATCCGGTGATGTTCGACCTTTACCGCGAGGGCATGCTTAATGTCTGCAAACGTGATCGATGCCGGCGGCTTATGAATTGGAATATTTAAAAATCCTTTACATCTAACTTTTGGTAATTTATATATCTTTAGGTTAAGCGCTTTGGGGCTGCGCAGAGAAAAATCAAAAAACTCTGTGATCTCTGCGGGCTCTGCGAGAGAAAGGGTAAATCTGTATAATTGAGTAAAATCCTAATGGCTGAAATTAGGGACGACCCCGCATTCTGATTATCTTGATCCGATTGCACTGAAAACGGTCGAAACAAGGAGGTTATCGTGACGGAAAAGAATCTATTGGCGGGGTTTAAATTTTTCAGTGACGTGGCGCCTGACGCCCTGGAAATGATTGCCCGCAAAGGAGAAGTGCTTGAGCTGGAGCCCGATGAAGTCATTTTTCACTTTAAAGAGCCCGCTGAGAACTTTTACGGTCTGATAAAGGGTGAGGTCGATTTGAGTATTGTTTTTACCGACAAAGTGTTGCAGACCGATATCGAATATGAGGAATCCATTCAGGCCAGTTTAGTCGATGAAGAAAAATGGATCGTCGTTGACACGGTGTATCCGGGCCAGGTTTTCGGATGGGCTTCTCTGGTCGGACCCGGCCGTCGAACCGTAACGGCCCAATGTACGGCGGCCAGCCGTGTGATTGCGATTCCGGCCGTTGAGGTTCAGGCGATGATGGAAGAAGATCATTCGCTGGGTTACGTGATCATGACTAAGTTGAGTAACATTATTTCAGAGCGGCTTAAAAATCGGACGGATAAATTGATAGAAACCTGGGTGGAAGCATTTGATGTGAATAAGATATAGTGAGGTATTCTCTTATGAAAGCGCTGTATTTTGAAGAGCACGGTGAACTGGATGTCGTAAAATATGGCGATGTGCCCGATCCCGAACCCGGTCCGGGGGAGGTGCTGATCCGGGTGCGGGCCTGCGCACTCAATTTTCTGGACATCTGGGTCCGAAGAGGATGGCCGGGTCTTGACCTCGAGATGCCCCACTGGTGCGGTGCCGACGTCGCCGGCGAAATTGCCGGGATCGGGCCCGATGTATCGGGCTGGCAGGTCGGACAACGGGTGGTGGTGGATCCCGGCATAAACCTTTCGGAAGACGAATATAGCCGGCGCGGCGAAGATAGTGTCAGCCCCGCCTATCACATTGTGGGGGAACATATGCGCGGCGGCGCTGCTGAGTATTTAAAGGTCCCGATCGGCAACTTGGCGGCTATCCCCGATGCGTATGATTTTGTCGATGCGGCCGCACCGATCCTGGTGACCCTTACCGCCTGGCGCATGTTGATGCATCGTGCTGCGCTGCGCGCCGGCGAATCCGTGCTGGTGGTCGGCGCCGGCGGCGGGGTGAACAGCATGGCTATTCAAATTGCCAAATTGGCGGGTGCCACCGTCTATGTCGTGGCGGCCAACCCGGAAAAATCCGAACGCGCACGGCAATTGGGTGCTGATGTGGTGTTGGATCGATCCCAGGTCAATTGGGGCAAGGAGATATATAAACTCACCGCAAAACGGGGGGTCGATGTGGTGGTGGATAACGTCGGCAAGGCCACCATCACCACCAGCATGCAGGCCGTCGCCCGGGGCGGACGAATTGTCATTGTGGGCAACACCAGCGGGCCCCGGGCCGAAATCGATATCCGCTTTATCTTCGGCAAACAGATCAGCCTGATTGGCAGTACCATGGGATCTCACCAGGATTTTCATGACGTCATGGATCTGCTGTGGACCCGCAGACTCAAACCGGTTATCCATTGTGTCATGCCGTTGAGCGAAGGACAAGAGGCCTATCAGATGATGGAAGCGGGTCAGCAGTTTGGCAAAATTGTTTTGACACCCTAGTGTTTGGCCACCCATGCGAATCGTTTTGCCAATATTTTCTAATTTTTCCCAGCCATAGGCTTCAGCGACGCCTTACAGCCAAAATTCCAATACGGTACACCCTTTTGTTGTTTCTTTCGGTGCAGGTTGCCTGCTCGTTGTGAACTTATTTTCTTATATAATTCTTTTTTTCTTTAATTAATTTTTATTGATTATCTTTATTGTGATTTATGCAATAAGGGTGTAATATACAAATTATGGCTAAGAAAAAGGTATTCTCAACGAGTATTGATCCTGACCGGATCAAGGACTTGAAGCACCTTGCGGTTGATACGGACAAATCTTTAGGCAATCTCTTAGAAGAGGCCATTAAGGACATTGTTGAAAAATACCGGAATATACTAAAAAACAAAGGGCCTTGATCTGGAATCAGGTCTTTTTACATACATTAAAGTGCGCATAACCAAGGGAACGATCCTAGCCACATTTCATTTAATTATTCCCGGATGGAAGATCCGGCACCAGTTGAATTCGAATAAAATCCCTGAGCCAATCGAGGTCTTGAGATATCGCTGCTGGAATAGCAAAATCCATTTTCATTTCCTCCTGCTTTTTGTGTGCCTTCCTTATTTCTACTTTGCCAAATAAATAAACAAATATTGACACTCTCGTAAAAAGTCAGAATTATCGAATCTCGATTTTATAACCTATTAAAATAATCAGTGTGCTCGCTGCCCCGCGGGGCCAATTTCTCCGAGCGTAGTCTCGGAAAAAGCAAAGTGTCTTAACGGCTGAACGATTACCGCATTTCTTTTTGAAAAATACACTGTTTACCCTATTTACAAGTTTCATCGACCTGTATTAATAGATAAGCTGACAGTTTTCTCCAAACCCAATGATTCGGTTTCCGGCATTTCGACTTTCCAATTGGGCCTAGCCCATGAGTTCCGCCTCTTCCTGTGATTTATAGCGGAGCTTTTGGATCTCTGATACTTCCTTTTCATCTCGGTTCTTAACGGGTAATCCAGGAGAATGGCAATGAAGGATCTGATCGAACGTATCGCCCGTGCGCTGGTGGACAATCCTGAAGAAGTAGCGGTGACAGCGCTGGAAGGCAGCCAGGCAACTGTGCTGGAACTAAAGGTCGCCAAAGAGGATCTGGGAAAAATTATCGGTAAACAAGGCCGCACGGCCAGATCGTTGCGGACAATTTTAGGCGCGGCGTCGGCCAAGGAACGAAGACGCGTCGTGCTCGAGATTGTAGAATAAATCAAGTACCCACCGGTTGGCGGTTTGCCGGTAATATCGGGATCCAGGGTTGGCACTCCTTTGCTGACCGGCCTGGTTTCCCAGCGGACGGTAACCATCGCCTGATTGCCTCAATTCGTTCTATTCCCATGCTTTTTCCCATCAGATTAACCGAATCAAGCACGCCTGCTTGACGGCAAAGCTTGAACACTGAACTTCCGAAGCCTGAGCGGTTGTAATCATTTTGCTGAATTCACGACTTGATTATCAATCAATGGGTTGATTCCCTCGAACCTTGACTAAACAAAAATTGGTAACATATTTCTATAGACAAAAGGAGTAGCATCATGCCCAGGAATACGATCGATATCCCTGACAAAATAGAATACCTATCTATTTTGAATGAAAAGGGAGAACTAGATGCAAGCCTAGAGCCGGAGATCCCGGAAGAACTTCTCCTCAAACTATATCGGGCCATCCTCTTAGGCCGAAAATTCGATGAGCGCTTGCTGAACCTGCAAAGACAGGGACGGATCGGAACGTTTGCGCCGACAAGCGGCCAGGAGGCCGCCCATCTGGGAGCTGTCGCCTTATTGCGGCCTTCGGATTGGATGGTGCCGGCGTTCCGCGAGACCGCGGCTGAAATCTGGCGAGGCCGATCGCTTGAAAGCGTCATTATCTACAACAACGGCTACCACGAAGGCGCCGTAATCCCGCAGGACTTGAACAATTTGCCTGTATCGGTTCCGGTGGGTTCCCAGATTCTGCATGCCGTCGGCCTGGGGTGGGCGGCCAAATACCGCCAAACCGACGACGTGGCGATGACTTTTTTTGGAGACGGCGCAACATCCGAGGGAGATTTTCATGAAGGCCTGAATTTTGCCGGGGTGTTTCAAGCTCCGGTGATTTTTGTCTGTCAGAACAATCACTGGGCCATATCGATTCCCGTTGCCAAACAGACCCGTTCAAAAACTCTGGCCCAAAAAGCCATCGCTTACGGTATACCGGGTATCCAGGTGGACGGCAACGATATTCTGGCGGTCTACGCCGCAGCGAAAGAAGCCGTCGACAGGGCACGCGCCGGCCGGGGGCCGACCCTGATCGAATGCGTCACCTACCGTATGACGATGCACACCACGGCAGATGACCCCAAACGGTATCGCACAGAAGAAGAGGTCGCGAAGTGGCGTGAGCGCGATCCCATTGTGCGGTATCAAAAATACCTGATGGACAAAGGGCTTCTATCGGAAGACCAAATAGCCCGCATCGAATCTGAAGTTTTGGAAGAAATTCAGGCGGCCGTTGATGGGGCCGAAGAACAGATGAAAGCGTTCGGTGATCCTGTCGACATGTTCGAACATGCCTATGCCCGGATGCCGGCCTACCTGAAAGAGCAGAAAGAAGCCTTCGCCACCGAAGTTGCCGAGATCACGGAGGAGGAGAACAGTGGCTAAGATGACGATGGTTCAGGCCCTCAACCTGGCCCTGCGACAGGAAATGGAAAAAGATGACAGTGTTATCGTGCTGGGGGAAGATGTCGGTGTCGATGGCGGTGTTTTTCGTGTTACCGACGGTCTTATCGACCGCTTCGGCCAAGAGCGGGTTTTAGATACCCCTCTGGCGGAAAATGGTATCGTGGGAATGTCCATAGGAATGGCGCTTTATGGTCTCAAGCCGGTCTGTGAAATTCAATTCTCCGGTTTTAGCTATCAAAACTTTCACCAGATCGAAAACCACGCCGCCCGGCTGCGCTGGCGATCGCGGGGGCGCTATCATGTTCCCATGGTGCTGCGAACGCCCTACGGCGGCGGTGTGCGGGCATTGGAGCACCATTCTGAGAGCCGCGAGGCATACTGGGCCCATATGCCCGGCATTAAAATGGTTATCCCCTCCGGACCCCGCAATGCCCGGGGGTTACTGATCAGCGCCATGCGCGATCCGGATCCGGTGATTTTTTATGAATCCAAGGCGCTCTACCGGGCTTTCCGTGAGGAAGTCCCCGAGGAAGAAGAGATCGTGCCCATCGGCAAACCCCAAATCGTGCGCGCGGGTAAGGATCTGACCCTGATTTCTTATGGTGCCATGATGCGACCGACGCTGGCAGCCGCTGCAACGCTCAAAGATAAACAGGGCGTTGAAGCCGAGGTCATTGATCTGTTGACGGTTTCACCGCTGGACGATGAGATTTTCGTAAAGTCGGTATTGAAGACCGGCCGGGCGATGATTATTCACGAAGCGCCCCGCAGCTTTGGGCCCGGGGCCGAGATCGCCAGTCGTTTAATGGAAAAAGCGTTTTACTATCTTGAAGTTCCTATAGAGCGCGTGGCCGGTTTTGACATTGTCATTCCACTATTCAGCCGCGAAAAAGCCTATTTGCCGAGTGAACAGCGCATTCTACGGGCAGCTGGAAAAGCACTCAAAAATTGAAGATTGAAGACTGAAGATTGAATATTTGCGAATTTCGCTTCGCTCAGTCGATTTTATATTTTACCTAATTTGCAGCTGATCTGCATCCGGAGGAAAGCCTGGTCACTTCTGACACCCGAAAACTAGTATGAAACTTCATTTCAAAAGTTGGAGTTGGTTCTAACCTGGGCCACTTTGCATTTTGTAGGTTGGGTTGAGCCTACTCCAGACTTTGTTGGGTTTCGTTGCACTCAACCCAACCTACATTTTGCCGGTTTTATTGCGAATTGCGGAACCCAACAACGGCCGATTTCGGAACCAAGCTCCAAAAGTTTCTTTTTCGATCAGGCCGGCCGTTTTTATGGTCGGCGGCTGCGCTGACACCTGACATCTTACATTTAGAGCAGCAAACTTGAGAAAAAAATGATTGATAAGTTACCATACGGAAGAACTTTTTTCACCGCCAGGAGGATTTATGTCCAGTGCGTTTAAATTGCCGGATTTGGGAGAAGGCATCCATGAAGGCGAAGTGCTGGCCGTGCCGGTCGCGGTCGGACAGGAAGTCAAAGAGGGAGATCTCATATTGGAAGTCGAAACGGATAAGGCCGCCGTCGAAATTCCATCTCCTTATACCGGCAGCGTTCAAGAAATATTTGTCAAACCGGGCGACATTGTTAATGTTGGCGATGTGATGATGACATTTTCCACTGGGGCGGCCGACCATACGGTTGATGTCGAAAAGCCAATCAAGAAGCCCGCCGCCCCGGAAGATACCGACGCGGCCACCCGGCTGTCGGCTGCGTCCAAAGAGGGACCCGTCCCGGCATCACCGGCGACCCGACGTCTGGCGCGCGAACTCGGCGTTGATCTTCATTCGGTCACCGCAACCGGACCGGCCGGTCTGGTGACCGCCGAGGATGTTCGCCAGTTTGCCGAAAACGGCCAGGTTGACAAAGATGTTCCGGCGGCATCTGCGACGGTATCCGATGTGTCTCAGTTGATGCCGGTTTCAGAACCGCCGTTACCTGATTTTACCCGCTGGGGCCCGGTCGAGCGGGTGCCGTTTCGCTCCATCCGCCGGGCGACCGGCAAACAGATGACCCTGGCCTGGTCTTTGATACCCCATGTCAACAGTCAGGACGTGGCCGACATCACCAAACTGGAGGCATTCCGCCAAAAGCACAAAACAGAAATTAAATCTGCCGGCGGCAAGTTAACCTTGACGGTATTCGCCTTAAAAGCAATTGCGACTGCCTTGAAAACCTATCCTAATTTTAATGCGACCCTGGATATGGCAAATGCAGAGATTATCATCAAGCAGTATTATAATATCGGTGTGGCGGTGAATACGGACAGGGGCCTGATCGTTCCCGTGGTTCGGGATGTCGATCGCAAGAGCATCAAGGAACTTTCCGGTGAGTTAAACGATCTGGTTCAAAGGACCCGGGCGCGCCAAACAACACTGGCAGAAATGCAGGGCGGCACATTTACGATCACCAATGCCGGGGCTATGGGTGGCGGATTTTTTGCACCGATTATCAATTACCCCGAGGTTGCCATACTGGGGCTGGGACAGGCGCGCATGCAACCGGTTGTCAGGGATGCGGGCAAAGGCGATTTTCAGATCGTCCCGCGACTGATAATGCCCGTTGTCCTTTGTATTGACCACCGTGTGCTGGACGGAGCCGATGCGATAAAGTTCCTGCGAGTCATCATCGATGCGCTTGAGGACCCGGATGAGCTGTTGATGAGTATGGTGTAGGATGTCAGAGGACAGAGGGCAGAAATCAGAGGTCAGGGGTCAGAGGACATAGGTCAGAATACAGAGGACAAAGGGCAGAGGGCAAAGGGCAGAGGACAAAGGGCAGAGGGCAGAAGACAGACAATACGCGACACACCAAAGACTGGAGTTTTT
>JBAVYC010000692.1:0-4705 GCA_049698595.1 Desulfobacterales bacterium
GCCCAAGGTGTTTCAAGGCATTCCATTCTATGGTTAGATCCAAATTTATAAAACGAATAGAAAAATTGTTGTTTTAGCATGATGGCAGCCAATTGAACCAATTCGCTAAGTTTTCAGTTGCCCAAATTTACATAAATGTCACCTTGCCGTTATGAACATCATACATGGCGCCTGCCAGTCCGATTTGCCCCTTGTCGACCATTCCCTGCAAAATAGGACTGCGCTTGCGAATGCGTTCAACGGTTAACCCCACGTTTTTATCGGCCACGGCTTGGACAAATTTAGCGTTCTTCGAAGATCGGTCGGATTCATAACCGGACACGGCCGCCACCGCTGGCTTTATATTAGCCAGTGTCTGGGTCAAGTTGCCCAGAATAACATCGTCACAGGCCCCTTTGACGGCACCGCATTCCGTATGACCCAACACGAGAATCAATTTTGCCCCCGCTGCAGCACAAGCAAACTCGAGGCTGCCGAGGATATCGTCATTTACAAAATTCCCAGCTATACGTGCGCTGAAGATATCGCCGATGCCCTGGTCAAATATCAATTCATTGGGTACACGCGAATCAATACAGCCCACGATGGCTGCAAATGGAAACTGTCCGCCACCGGTCGCTTTGACCTGCTGCATCAGATTGCGCTTTAACATTTCGCCCTGAACGAATCGAGCATTACCATCTTTTAGCATCTGAAGTGCTTTTTGCGGAGTTGTTGCGTCCTGAGTTTGTTTGTTCTGGGCTGCGGCGGATTGCGCAGCATGTGCCTTCAAGGTTGACAGGGCTAAACTTGAGCCCACAGTGGCTGCGAGCAAAGAACCGCCGGCTTTCTTCATAAATTTTCTGCGATCTATATCAAGTGTATTTGTCTTCATTGTCTTTTCCTTTCAGCATACATCTTGTTCCGGTAGAATAACTAAGAGAGTAAACTTTTAAAAGTAACAAGGTCATAATGGGGTATTGTCAAACGATCAGATTAAACCGATTTTGGATGGACATCTTGCAGATTTAAGGCCATAGCCTCGCCAATGCATATACCGGTGCTGTATAAAAGCCCCAGCAGCATACGGTAGGCGTGTGAACGCAGCGACCCCAGTGGTAGTAGTCTGGAGACTGCCGCCATTAGGGCCCAAATCTGTGCTGAGTTGTAGATGTATATTTGGTGTGCGCGATGTGAGCGAATCATTAGCAGCAGCCCGGACACATAGCTTTGAGGATCGCTGCAAAACACACGAGTCTTGGCATCTTGGGCTAAAAAGGTCAAAATGCCTTTTTGCTTACGGCTGCGTTTAGAGACATAATGCTTTTGCACCAGCGCATCTTCACCATGAATGGGGATGGTGTGAAAATCAAGATCAAAAGAAACTCCGCGGTCAATGCCAATGGTTTCCATGGCCTCAAACCACAGCTTCATCAGTTTGGCATGGCAAGCCGGATGGATGCGACAACTATATTCGGTCAGAAAAGCGCGTTTGGGAATCGCATTGAGCCCGGAAAATAAAGCCAGTCCTTGATCCAGTACATAGCTCATCACATGGCTGTGGCGAGCGGAGCCGAAAAGTTTTAGAGCCAAAAGTGGACTCAGGGCATGGGCGGCGGGAATCATTTTTGAACCGGGCAAACCGGCTTGATCCATAATCCGATCAAAAGGAATGCTGGCTAAAATTGATTAAAGCTAAATCAAAGCGAAAGGAGGGGTGCCGAAAAATTATCCAGTCAAATGGCGATTGCAACAAAAAAAATAGGAGGAGAAAGATGAAATTTGCATTAAACGTAATAAAAGAAAATAAAATAACAAAGTCATCATTTAGAAAAGCAACATCGCTTCTTGCAATAATGGCCATATTTTTTTTGGGTGGAAGCTTATCATGGGCTAAGGAAAAAAGCATTTCTGAAGAAATCCTTGATATTTTGAGAGAAAATGGAGAAGTCAGTGAGGAAAAATATGAAGAGTTGAAGAAAAGGGCGGAAGCCGAGCAAGAGGAACAAAGTGAGTGGAAAACTTATTATAAAAGCGGCCTGCGGGTGGAGCGTAAAGACGGCAAATTTAAATCGAGATGGGGCGGCCGTGTCATGCTGGACTGGGCAACCATCGATGCAAGTAGCGATTTTGAGCAGGATCTCGAGGATGCCGGAGAAAGCCCACCCCTCAAGGGTACTGGCGTAGAGTTTCGCCGCATCCGGTTATTTACCGACGGTCTTTTCTACAACAGTGTCGGCTACAAAGTCGAGCTGGATTTCGCCGGTCAGGATGCGGATCTAAAAGACGTTTATATGGAATTGGTCAAAGTGCCTGGTGTCGGCATGATTCGCGTCGGTCACTTTAGAGAGCCTTTTTCATTGGAAGAAATTACCAGCAGCAACTATATTACCTTTATGGAGCGTTCATTGCCTACCGTGGCTTTTGCTCCCGGTCGCAATACCGGTATCGCTATTGGCAATAATGCATTCTCCAAACGGTTTCGCTGGGATCTTGGCTTTTTTTACGATGTCAACGATGAGGGTGATTTTTTTCAGGATTTTGAAAAAAATCAATTATCGATGCGGCTTGCGGGCCAGCCCTGGTATAGGGATGAGTCCCACCTTCTGCATCTCGGACTCGGTTACAGTCATCTGTTTCGCGATGACGAGGAAGATGGGGCAAGGCTGCGTTTTCGCACCCGACCCGAAACCCATATAACCGATATGCGATTGGCAGATACGGGTCGATTTTTTGCGGATAACGCGGATAAGCTCACTCCCGAACTGGCGTTTGTTTATGGACCGTTTTCGCTGCAGGGCGAATATTTCTGGAACGATACCGATGCCAGCGATGTGGATGATCCTACCTTTACCGGCTGGTATGTTTTTGGTAGCTGGTTTATCACCGGCGAAGGCCGCACTTACAAACAATCCTCGGCAAAGTTCGACCGTGTCAAACCTAATAATAATTTTAGCATCGGTGAGCCGGGCTGGGGAGCTTGGGAATTGGCGGCCCGATATTCCACTGTAGATTTAACCGATTCAGACGTTAAAGGTGGCGAGGAGCAGAATTTTACCGCCGGATTGAATTGGTACCTCAATCCCAACACCCGCTTGATGTTCAATTATGTCTACGCGGATCTTGAAAAGCGTGCAGACGTAAAAGATGATGATATCAATGTTTTTCAAGCACGCTTCCAGGTTGATTTCTAAGTAACAATATTTAAAAGACTGCCGCTATTGCTTGCCACAATTACGGTTGAAGGCTATCGTTGCCTTTTAAATTACGAACAAAGCAGGATCAATATTGGATCCTGCTTTATTTTTTTTCACTCAACCGTCCCTATGGCTTTCCCCACCAAAATGAGTAAACCATCAGCCATTAGGACCAACGCGTGTGGCCTTAATTTAACTGGAGAATATCATGGACCGAAGCATCATTACATTTATCCTGTTACCTTAGCGGCAAAGACAAAAGCACAAGCCAAGGAACATTTGGCCGATCACCGGGGCAAAGAAGATTTTGAAGATATGAAAAAGGTTGCTATCTAAAAAGAGGGTCAAAAAAGGGACCGTATCTCGAAGCTTGTTCATTTGCGCTGGTCGCCTAACGAATATCGGATTTCGAAGTGTGGAATCGCTTCGCGAAATCTTTTTAAACAGACAGAATGCATTCATTCGACGTTCGATGTTGGGCGTTCGATGTTCGACGTTTCGGTTTCTATCTTGATCAGACTGGACGCTCGCGGCCAAGGCGCCGCTCGTGTGAAACTTCAGAGGATTGGATTCGATTTTATTTTTATATTCGAGTAAACTGACCGCCTTCCAGATACAAGGCGGGTAAACTTTTCATGCAAGGCGGCGCTGAACCCTGCATGCCCTGCCTAACCCGAAGGACGAAGAAGGGAACCTATGAACCCCCTAACGGTTTCCGAATACCCAGTTTCTGCATGCGGGCGCGCAACGTACCGCGCTTGAGCCCTAAAATTTCAGCGGCGCCATCCTTACCACTGACTTTCCAATTGGTGTGCTCCAGCACCCGGACAATATGGTCGAATTCAAGGGCTTCCAATGTTTTGGGGGATGTCGGCCAATCCTGTTGCGGCGGGCTCAATTCATCCACCAGTCGCAGCTTGGGGCCCGATAATTCTCCGTTGATCTATGAATTCATAAGCTAAAATTCGATTCGGGTGATTTTACTTGACGCCACAACCCCTTGTGGTTATACTCTCGGTATGAAAACTGCAATTTCAATCCCAGATTCGGTATTCCAGGCCGCTGAAAAGCATGCGAAACGTATGCGCAAGTCGCGTAGTCAGCTTTTTTCTGAAGCGATGGTTGAATATTTGGAAAGACACGCACCCGATGAAATCACCAGGATGCTGAACGAAACACTTGAAGCAGTCAGCGATGTGGACGACTCTTTCATACGGAAAGCGTCTCACAGTCTGCTTGGACGAAGCGAATGGTAGAAATTCGTCAAGGCGAAGTATGGTGGGCCGATTTGTCGGAGCCATCAGGATCCGGGCCGGGGTTTCGGCGCCCTATACTTGTGATACAAGGAAATCCATTTAATGAGAGCAGGATATCCACAGTTGTGTGCATTCCACTGACTAGTAATCTAAAGTGGGCCACTGCGCCAGGGAATGTCATGCTAACAAAAAGGTTGACGGGATTGGCTAAGGATTCTGTTGCGAATGTATCCCAGATTATTTCGCTGGATAAAAGAGTTCTGACGGAGAAAT
>JBAVYC010000693.1:0-3149 GCA_049698595.1 Desulfobacterales bacterium
ACATAACATCCAACAAGTTTGAACGGTGATTACATTTGGCAGTCCAAACAATATCATTTATCTCACCCTATCCGCGCGCAAACAGGCCCAAGAAGAACGAGAAAAACTGCACATCAAACTGCAGGAGGCTTTCGACAATATCAAAACGCTGAAAGGGTTGTTGCCGATCTGTGCAAATTGCAAGGATATTCGGGATGACAAAGGGTATTGGAACCAAATCGAGGCCTACATCAGGGACCGCTCCAATGCAGAATTTAGTCATAGCATTTGCCCGGATTGTGCTAAAAAACTGTACCCGGAATTGGAATTAAAAGCTGAGTGAAATGAATGTACTGGCTTTCACAGCTCATCTTTAATGATATATGAAAGGCGCGGGTTAACTTGAACCACTCAATTTAGCATTTATTAGGGTGGTTTGATATTTTCCTTTAACATTTTTTTCCAAGATTGTATATTAGCCATACGAAACCCACACTCCGACAGAATTATAACGGCTAGTATTAAATAAACAGCTTCGATTACACGTACTAATCTACAATGAGATCAATTGATCACCTTTTCTTTGTAACGCGCCAAATATCCATTCCCTGGAATAATCCTTTTGATGCGCTTCAATTTTTGTCGGAGGATGATGCCCTCTCTTTTTGTGTTTTCTGAGATCTAGATTCTTTTGGTGTTGGGGTAGGCGACCAGGGGATTGCAGGCGCCACTGATCAATCCGCTAACCTGATAGGGTTTTCTTCTTAAGAGGTTGTACGGGATCGGATACCACCCGAACCTCCAGCGGGTCGGTTGCATCCAGATGTACATCGCGCTGGGGAAAGGCAATCGTCACCCCCGCTTCTTTGAAAGCGTTATCAATTGCAAGGTTCAATTCATGCAGCATCGGGATATAGTCATCGATTCCGTCAATATATACCCGCAGTTCAAAGTTCAGACTGTTGTCGCCAAATCCTTTGAAAACGGCATCTGGAGCGGGTTTGGAGATAACACGCGGATTTTTTCGGGCGACCTGCATGAGCAGTTTTTCGGCCAATTTGGTATCCGAGCCGTAAGCGATGCCGACCGGTATCCGAATCCGGACATATTTATCCGAAAGCGACCAGTTGATCAGGCGGCCGACAACAAACTCTTTGTTGGGGACGATCAACTCTTTGCGATCCCAGTCGATGACCGTCGTGGCCCGGATACGGATACGCGATACGGTTCCGTTGATGTCGCCGATGGTGACCGTATCACCGACTCTGAACGGCCGTTCAAACAGGACGATCAGTCCGCAGACAAAGTTCGCCACAATTTCCTGCAACCCAAAACCGAGGCCGACACCCAGCGCCGCAACCAACCACTGTAGATTTCCCCATCTGACACCGATCTTATTGAAAACAAAAATGATGCCTATCGCCGTTATCGCGTATCGGCAGACGGTTGAGTAGGCATATCGCGCCCCGGGATCCAGCGGCAAACGATTCAATAAAATAACTTCCAGCAGGCCCGGCAGGTTGCGGCCGGCAATGATCGTTATCACGGCCACAATGACTGCCAGGGAGATATTAGCCAGGGTGATGGGAACCGTTTTGGCAACGCCGTCGGCCACCGTACTATAACTCCAAAATTCGATATCCTGCAGGATGCCGAAGGCCGGAAACACGGGCTCCCAGATTGTCCAAGTCCCTACCAGAGCAAAGATGAACAAAACCAGTTTCAAAAGCGAACGGGTTTGTTCATCAATCTGACTCATTCCGATCATGGGCTCCATCCGCAATGACCGCGTGCCGTGGACGGGGCCCGCGGCGGCTTCTGCTCGCGAGGCCGATTTAAGATGCAAGTCCTGATTTACGATGGCTTTTTTTATAGCAACTCTGCGGCGAACCAGCGTCAGCATTCGCAACACCAGATCGTTAAAAACAATCAACGTCAAAATAAGCACTATGGTTTTGCCGACCAGGGATCCGATTTCGATTGCTGAGTAATAGTAGCCGACCGCCGCCAGCCAGATAATCAAGAGCGGCATAAGGATGGCCAGGGGATACCATAGGTATCGCAACCGGCACAACCAGCTTTGGGGGTATTTTTCAATCAATTCGGCTGTGATGCCGCCGTTGAATCGCAGGATGCGCGCTGTGAATATGGAAATGGCCAGGGCCACAGTCATGAGGGCTAATTTTGCGAGCGCATCACTGTATTCAAATTCGGGCACTGTTTTCATTGCACCCAGAAAAAAGGTGGACACCACGACTATCGGGGTCAGCCAACCCAGGTTGTACTTCACGGTCCGGCGGGATGACGCCGGCCATTGAAAGTGTATCTCCCCCAGACCGTTTTGACGACAGATACTGTAGAACAGAGCCATAAAGATCAGGGGGCGGATAACGTTGATCAGGCCACCGACAATGCCTGTGCTGAACGGGCCTGCTTGATCCAGGCGCATCAATTGAATGGCCGGAAATGCCAGCAGGAACGGCCAGACAGCGGCCAGCAATACCGTCAGTCCCAGGGCTTTAATCGTCAGCAGGAAGGAATCCTCCAACTGCTCCTCGACGCATTCAGCGATATACTTCAGTTTTCTGCGGGCCCACCTGCGGCTGACGATCAGAAACAAACCGATTAGCAAACCTATTATCCAGATAGTTGTCTTCTGGTGAAATGAACGACCCAGATCCTTGAATAATTGACCCCAGGAATCCGGGTTTAAAAAAAATCTCAGGGAGACTTGCAGCTTCTTGATGTCACCGATACCGACCGGCTTGGAGCTGCGAATCCAGAGCAGATGGCGATCGAGTAATTCACCAAACTCCTCGGCAGTGTTGACCAGTTGTTGTTCGGTAAACTCAATATCCTGGATCATTTTAAAGATGCGGTCGTTGCTGGATTGCAATTTATGAATGATATCGAGGCGATTGGTTACCAATTCCTGAATTTTCAAATCGAGTGACTCGCGGTCGACATCCGATAGAAAGCTGACGGAATCGATCATGCTAGCCGCCAGGGCCTTGGGGTCGGAAAGTTCACGCTGCAATTCATCAAGCGCAATCTGATTTTCACTGATTTCACTCATTTTGGTCTGGCGGTCATCGGAGCCCGCAAAATACTGCTTGGCATTGGGCAGGGTCAGACGTTGTTTGCGCAGCGCCAATCCGATGGCCTTGGTC
>JBAVYC010000694.1:0-3136 GCA_049698595.1 Desulfobacterales bacterium
GCACCCGACGCTTTCCGAGACCGAAGGGGAGGCGGCTGAGCTTTTTCTCGGAAGCGCCACACATATTTTATCCGGGCCACAATACTCGAAAGGGACTAAGGACGAGTGACGATTGATGAAGGATGAGAGGTGAAGGATGAAGGAGGAGGGACGAAGGACGAGGGATGAGAGATGAAGGAGGAGGGACGATTGGCGAGGGGTGAGGGACGAGGGATGAAGGATGAAGGACGAAAGATGAAATCGCTGCGCTCAGTTGTTGTTAAAAAAGATAGAGTTCCTTAATTTTAGGCACTTTAGCTCATTTTAGTTCACTTTTTTCATTTGTATCCTACCGGCCTGTTCTGCAGGGTTCAGGGGAAGGACCGCATGAAATCGGATATGGAAAAATCAAAGGATCGGCTTCTTGAGGAGCTAAAGGTGTGCCGGCAGCAAGCTGCGAAAGCCGACGATTTACAGAACCGTCTGGAAGATCTCGAGCAGTCTTATACGGATCTTAAAACAAAATTTGAGGAGCGCACAAAAGAACTTAAACAGGAATGCTCTTACAGGGATCACACCGAAGAAGCCTTGCGCATGGCGGAGGTCATCGTTGACCGCAGTCCGACCATCCTTTTTCGACGCAGGGCGGATGATAAATCCACCCTGGTGTATGTCTCCAACAATATTCAACAGATGGGCTACACAGCCGAAGATTTTTTGAGCGGCCGGATTCATTTCAGGGACATCGTGCACCCCGACGATACGGACCGGGTAGGTGCGGAAATTAGAGGGTATGCCGAACAAGATGTGGAAGAATACACCCAGGTTTATCGTTTTATAACCAAAAACGGCGATATTCGCTGGGTTGAAGATCAGACATCCGTGGAGCGGGATGCGGCAGGGAACAAAACCTATAATCAAGGGATTTTGGTGGACATCACCGAGCGTAAACTTGCCGAAGAAAAGGTAAGCAAAAGCGAAGAGAAATTCCGCCGGATCGTTGAGACCGCGGGCGAAGGATTTATCCTGATGGATGAAAATCTAACCATCGTGGATGTCAATGACGCCTATTGCAGACTGCTGGGCTACACGCGGCAGGAAGTGCTCGGCAAAACCCCAATCGATCTTGCCACCGAAGAGTTCAAACAATTTATGCTGACGAACCGGGATACGATCCTTGGCCAGGAATACCGTGAATTTGAGGGCAGCAGTGTTGCCAAAGACGGCCGCCATGTTCCGATTCTGGTTCATGGCAATACCCTTAGAGACGACCGCGGCGATGTCATCGGCAACATGGCCTTTGTGACGGATATGACCGAACACAAAAAGGCGCTGGCGCTTGCCGCGGAAGTCCAGAAAAGTCTGCTGCCCCATGAAAAACCGATGGTTAAAGGGCTTGACATCGCCGGGAGAAATGTCTCCTGCGATGAAATCGGCGGAGACTATTTTGATTTTTTCTGGCGGCTGGACTCGAAAAAGGGACCTTTCAGTGTTGTGGTCGGCGATATTTCGGGCCACGGTGTGGATTCGGCGCTGCTGATGACCACGGCCCGGGCCTTTTTACGGATGCGCGCTTCGCAGTCTGGAACCATTTCAGAGATTATTTCGGCCATGAACCGTCATCTCACCCGGGATGTTCTTGAAAGCGGCAGGTTTATGACCCTGTTTTATATGACCATCGATCCGGAAAAAAACCACATCGATTGGGTCCGGGCCGGGCATGACCCGGCCATTTTTTATGATCCCGTCCGTGATGAATTTGAAGAGTTGAAGGGCAGCGGTGTCGCTTTAGGCGTGAACGCAGCCTTTGACTACGAGGAGAATAACCGGCGCGGTCTGACAAACGGCCAGATCATTGCCATCGGTACAGACGGCATCTGGGAGGCCGTAAACGGGGAAGGGGTAATGTTCGGCAAGGCCCGCTTTCGTAAAATTATTCGAAAAAACGCCCATGCGGCCGCCGGCGATATTTTGAATGCCGTGTACAGCGAACTGAGTCTCTTCACCCGGGGTCAAAGATCCGAGGACGATATCACTCTGGTGGTTATAAAAATTGATGGGATTGAATGAATGCTGACTTCCAGAATAAGTGACCCCGAATATCTCGCCGTAGTTTAACCCGCCATCCCGCAACCCAGCTATCCTGCCAAGTAATAAAGCAGAGACTATCCCGCCCATTTTGAAAAAGCATGCCTCCCATATTAAAAGGTTGGTTTCGCAAGCCCAACCTTAAAAACAGGAGGGATACCCACATGCCGTCGACAGCGACACTTGAAGACATTGAAGCATATCAGCTGAAAATAGAATTCGTCTGTTCTAAGCAATGCGCGCTTAAGGGTTTTATGGTCATTTCCTGATGATCGAGAATCAGAACTATGTAAAACTTCGCTGAATTACATGAAATTATGGACAATTTATTTCACATCACTTTTTTTCGCACTTAGTTTTTTGTTCTATATTCACCTGTTATTATTCGAAAAAGCACGCTTTGCCCGTCTGTGGCACAGGATTTGCTCAAGGGAGTAGTAAATCTTTCGGGTAAGCGTAGCCGTTTCGTTTGGCAGGACAAACTCGAATGTAAAATGAATCGGTGAATTCGTAAAACAGAATGTGCATCAATTAAAAATCAAAGGAAGCGTGCCATGGAAATTATACAGAAAGAAAATTGCGGCATCACCTGTTTGAAGATTAAAGGCCGGATGGATACAGCCCTTGCAATTGAAACTGAAAAAGCTGTCGACAAAATTCTAAAGGGCAACAATAAACGCCTTCTTTTCGATTTGACGGATTTGGAATATCTGAGCAGTTACGGTCTTCGGATGATACTAAACGCCGCAAAGAAGATAAAAATGATGGGTGGGAAGATCATTCTCTGTTCTTTAATTGAAAATATTAAGGAAATTTTTGACATTTGCGGCTTCAGCGCCAACATCCCGATCGCGGATTCCGTCGAATCCGGGATAAAGGTGCTCTCATAAAAATCAGGATTCAGAAAGTCATCAGCATCATAGAGGTTTCAAATTTTCCAGTACCTCTCCAACCAGACTCTCGGAGCCACCATCGGCATAGTTTGAGCTGGTGTCGATGAGGTTGATGCCCGCACCCAAAGCACTTTGCAGTGCGGCTTGGTGGTGGGCCACGCCGGTGCTGACCCGAT
>JBAVYC010000695.1:0-2242 GCA_049698595.1 Desulfobacterales bacterium
GATAAGACATTGTTAGAATCTCCTACAGCGAACAGCAAAAATTCTTCTTATCGCACCAGGGCGGACTGACACCCGTAACCTTGAGTTTCCAGAGAGGATAATAACATGACCACTGCAACACGCGAATCCGGTAGCGACATCGATCGCGCCTTCGCGCCTCTATTTAGTTTAACGGACGGTAAAAGCCCCGCTCAAAGCAGTACCAAAAGGCATCTGGCAAATGTCAAGCATATGTTTGTGGACATAGCGGAAGCCGATCGAATTCTTGAGAAGGAGAATCCGTTGGTGTATGAGTTTTACGAACTTGGAATTCCGAGTCACCCCGGTGATCTGGCCTTTGGCACCAGTATTACTTACCCCGGTCAGGTGGCCGGCGAATATTTTATGACCAAAGGACATTTTCATCAGATTCTGGAAACAGCCGAGGTGTACTACTGCATTCAGGGCCACGGCATGATGATGATGGAAAATCCCGAGGGGCAGTGGGATTCTCAGGAGTTGACGTCCGGTAAAGCAGTCTACGTACCCAAACGCTTTGCCCACCGAAGTATTAATATCGGAGAAAATCCGTTTATTACCTTCTTTTGTTTTCGCGCCGATGCCGGCCATGACTATAAAACCATTGAAACCAAAGGATTTCGCAAGCTGGTTGTCCAGAAGAACGGTAAGCCCGAGATAAGCGATAACCCGCGATGGCTTGAGTAAATCCTCACATTGCAGCGTCAGTTTTAAGTCGCTTGATGGTATCCGAAAATATGCTTGATAAAATCCAACTGCTGCGGGTCAACCACCCTTTCAGTCATCCGCACATGAGGAGTGTCAGTGCCAGCATACTTTTCGGTAAGTGAATCGGAAAGATAAGGATCAAGCAGCAGGTGCTGGCCCCGCCATAGAATCAGGTAACCGCTTTGCCCCAGCCACCATAGATGAAGCTTATCGACCTCAAGCTCGGCTTTTTTTATATCCGTTAAAAAATCGAAGTCTTGTAGTAATGGTTTAATCATAGGTCGATTTCCTTGCCTACATCATGAGTCCCGGCGGCCAGATTAATCATTTGCAACCTCTCGGCCTTGATGGTTTGGCGTAAACGGCGAGCTGGTTGCTCTGATCATGGCTCAAGTTGACCCACATGAGAAACAATAAATCGCTGTCTGTTGATATTTCTCGCCGGGGTCCAATATGGCAGAAGGAAATTCCGGCTGGTTTGGAGAGTCCGGAAAGTGTTGGGTTTCCAGGCAGAGTCCACCGCGGCGATGATAAATTTGACCATCTTTGCCGGCAATTCGGTCATCCAAAAAGTTCCCGGAATAGAATTGGACACCGGGTTCGGTGGTGTATACTTCCATTGTTATGCCAGAATGTGATTCAAAGACTCTGGCAGCTAAGGCCAAAGCCCCCTCTTCCTTATTTAAAACCCAGTTATGATCATAACCATTTCCCAGAATGAGCTGCTCATCGTCCTGCTCGATGCGATCGCCGATTTTGGTAGGCTGCCTAAAATCCATGGGAGTGCCCTTTACTCTCCTTAATTCTCCCGTTGGAATCAGACGGTCATCGACCGGTGTAAATTTGTCGGCAAATATAGTAAGCGCATGCCCTAAAATGTCACCAGATCCGGCTCCAGCCAAATTAAAATAGGAATGATGGGTTAGATTGATGACGGTTTGTTGATCGGTTTGAGCTGTGTATTCTATTCTTAGCTCGTTTTCATCCGTTAATCTATAGTTGACGCTTACCTTCAAATTCCCTGTATAGCCTTCTTCACCATCTTGACTAAAATACGCAAGCGTTAAAGCTTGGTCGGTGTCATCGGCGAGGTTTTCCGATTGCCAGATGACTTTATCAAAACCACGGGAGCCACCGTGAAGATGATTGTCTCCCTCATTTTTTGTCAGTTTGCATTCCTTGCCCTGTAAGGTGAATTTTCCGCCGGCAATACGATTGGCATAACGCCCGACAATACAACCGAAATAATCGTTACCCCTCATATACTCCTCCAAAGAGTCATAGCCCAGGGTAACATCCACCAGTTTTCCATGCCGGTCAGGGACCTTTAGAGAAATTACCGTTGCACCGTAGTTGGAGATTAACGCTTCCATGCCCTGAGCGTTGAAAAGGGTATAACGATCAACCGCAATTCCATCAATGGTTTCTCCGAATCGATCTTTTCTTATTCCCATGTTTTTTCTCTTAAATTACTCCTATTTGATCACCAATATGGTATTCACATAATATTCAACAG
>JBAVYC010000696.1:0-13797 GCA_049698595.1 Desulfobacterales bacterium
GTAAGTTCTTGCGTTTGGGGCGGATCGTCCTTTATGTTTGCAGTCCTTTCAATGGCAAACATAAAACTAATATTCTCTGCGCACTTTGCGGCTCTGCGGTGAATAAAAAATTAAATCTCAATAGAAAATGACTGAATAATTATAGTCGCATTCGTAGCTCCAGGAACTTAATCCTTGATTTATTGGCAAAATATACTATACCGGGTTAACAAAAGCGAATTATTCTGTAACCTGGAACCGATCACCTTATTAATAGACCGTCAGCTCAAATACCCAAGGAGGAAGCAATGGAATCAGCGTTTACAACCACCGAGAATTTAAAATCAAAACCGGATGATGCCGCCCTAGGATTCGGGACGATTTTTACCGATTACATGTTTAACATGGACTACGCTCCCGACAACGGATGGCATTCACCCCGCATAGAACCTTACGCCGCCATTGAAATGGATCCGGCGACCATGTATTTGCACTATGGCCAGGGCGTTTTTGAGGGACTCAAGGCATATCGGACCGAATCCGGCCGTATCCAGCTATTTCGGCCCCAGGAAAACCTGAAACGGCTGAACCGCTCATGCCGTCGCCTGTGCATACCCGAGGTCGATGAAGGGTTTGTTCTGGATGCCATGAAACAACTGATTGGGACCGAAAAAGACTGGGTCCCGGCTGCTCCGGAGACCTCGCTGTATATCCGTCCCACCATCATTGCCATGGACCCCTTTTTGGGAGTACGCGCTTCTTACACCTATCGTTTCTTTATCATCCTTTCACCGGTGGGTGCGTATTATCCGGAAGGTTTCAATCCGGTAAAGATCCTGGTTACCTCAGACTACGTGCGGGCGGTGCGGGGCGGTATCGGGGAAGCCAAAACTCCGGGAAATTATGCCGCCAGCCTTCTGGCGGGCGAGCACGCCCATGAAGCCGGTTACACCCAGGTGCTTTGGCTCGACGGTGTCGAGCAGAAATATATTGAAGAAGTAGGGTCCATGAACATTTTTTTCGTCATCGATAATGAGATTATCACCCCTGAGTTAAACGGCAGCATCCTGCCGGGGATCACCCGAAATTCGGTCATTGCTCTGGCTCAAAAGTGGCAGGACAAAATTTGCGAGAGAAAAATCAGCATCGATGAATTAATGGATGCCCATGCTTCCGGAAAACTGCAGGAGGTTTTCGGTGCCGGTACGGCGGCGGTGATCTCTCCGGTGGGTGAAATCAAATACGGCGATAAAGTGATTGCCATCGGCGGCGGCGAAGTCGGTCCCGTGGCTAAAAAGTATTACAAAGCCATCACCGATATTCAATACGGTAAGGCTGAAGATCCGATGGGATGGATCGTGCCGGTGATATGATTTTCAAGTTTCTTTATGCTTTATGTTAAACTACTCCATCGGAGTAACCCATGAATGATTCAAAAATGGCAGATAAATTGCACAGTTTTATTGCTAAAATGAGGCAGGAAAACCTCGATGACATCGTTATCGAAACATTTTGCCATTACTACAATCAGGCCCTGAAGGGTGAAACCGGCTTGATATATGACAGCGATATTGAACCGGTTGACCTGGATGAAATTCAAGAGCGGGGCAATTTAGACATTTATCAAAAGCAAGGAGAAAGCGCTTATAAAAATACAGTCCGAATTGTTTTAAATGGTGGGCTGGGTACAAGCATGGGGCTGACAGGTCCGAAATCTTTACTGAAAGTTAAAGATGGCCAATCTTTTCTAGATATAATTATGAAGCAGGCGGAAAATAGTCATGTGAACCTGCTTTTTATGAACAGTTTCAGTACCCACAAGGATACTCTGGCAGCGCTGGATAGAATTGATTCGCCCCTTAAACCAGAGACCTTCCGTCAGAACAAATACCCTAAAGTATTACAGAAAAACTTTGCGCCGGCCTCATGGCCGCCAAATCCGAAACTGGAATGGAATCCTCCCGGCCATGGCGATGTGTATACGGCCCTTTACACCTCTGGAATGCTGCACCGCCTCATGGCTAAAAATATTAAGTACGCCTTTATCTCTAATTCAGATAATTTGGGTGCTCGAGTGGATGCGTCCCTGTTAGGTTATTTTGCCAAGAAGGAAATTTCCTTTATGATGGAAGTGGCAGAAAAAACCCCATCGGATGTTAAGGGCGGACATCTCGCCAAAATCAAGAAAAATGGCCGTTTTATATTAAGGGAAGCCGCCCAGTGCCCTAAAAAAGAGATCGTGGCCTTCCAGAAAATCGGCCCCTACAGATATTTCAACACCAACAGTATCTGGATCAATTTAAATTCATTAGATAAAATATTTAAGAAGAATAACAAAATACTGCTGCCATTGATTCTTAATTCCAAAACCCTCAACCCCAGAGATGAAAATAGTCCACCGGTATACCAGTTTGAAACCGCAATGGGTGCCGCTATCTCGCTTTTTGCGAAAGCGGCTGCGGTCAGGGTGCCGCGATCTCGATTTTTTCCGGTTAAAACCTGCAACGACCTGCTGGCTATGCGTTCTGATTGTTTCGTGTTTACCGAAAAGGAAGATTTGCGGATGAACCCGGAAAGAAAGATAAATCAAAAACAGGAAACAATAAGAATAAAACTCGACCCCAAATTTTATGGAAAAATTGACGACTTTGACAAACGGTTTGCCAACGGAGTTCCGTCTCTTGTGGATTGCTACTCATTAAGCATCGAGGGCGATGTGCTATTTGAGAAGGACGTTAGAGTTGAAGGCTCGGTTACCATAAAAAACTCTCAGCCGCTTCACGCTGTAATCAGAGAAGGAACCGTTATCGATCAGGACCTTGTCTTATAGAAACATCTTTCGGGCTTCCCAACACCCCACGATTTCAACCTACATTGATTCTTCTCTCTTTATTCTTAACTTCAATATCAATTCAGGAAACAAAATAAAATGAAGATAACGAAAGCAATAATTACCGCCTCCGGTCGGGGGACAAGGTTTCTGCCGGTATCAAGTGCATATCAGAAGGAAATGGTTCCGGTCATGCATAAACCCCAACTTCAATGGGTAATCGAAGAAGCTATCGAATCTGGAATTTCAGATATTGCCATTGTTGTCAGAGAAGGCAGTGAAATCATTAAAAGATACTTGGAAATAGACAATAAGTTATTTAAATATTTAAAAGGAATTGGCAAAGATTATTTGATGGACAGCGTGATTTTCTTAGCTGAAAATGCAGAAATAACAATAATTGAACAAAAGGAATCTGATCCGTATGGCAATGGCACTCCCTTTATACTTGCAGGAGATTTTACTGAAGGTGAACCTTTTATTGGAATGTGGGGCGATGACATAATCATACGGACGGATCCCACAAAACCAACTGTGATAAAGCAGATGCTGCACTATTACCATGAATTTGAACCTTCCGCGGTAATGTCAGTTAAAGAAGTTCCGAGACATGAGATATATAAATATGGCAGCTACGATTATTATAATGAGGAAGAAACGTCAATTCCATATCATGCAAAGTTATTATTGGAAAAACCGGATTCAGATAAAGCCCCTTCGCTCATGGCAAATTCCTGTAGATTTGTTTTGGGGCCGGATGTTCTTGAAGAATTATCAAAAAAAATCACGGGCAAAGATGGTGAGGTTTGGCTGACAGACGCAGTTGCCAGATTAATTGGCAGGGGTAAAACCGTCATAGCACCGCCATGGGCAGGAAGTATCGTTGCAACAATTGGAGATCCCATCGGATGGTTAAAGGCAAATCTATTTTTAGCAATGAACGATGACATGTACCGGGAAGATATTATTTCATTGGCTAAAGATATTCAATTGGCTAAGCCGGTGCTCAATTTATAGCGGAGGTGTTGGGTGGAACAAAATAATCAGGTTTATGTCAAATTACAAAAGCATTTGGACAATCAAGCCGTCGGGTTTCCAGCAACCCGGTCCGGAGTTGAAATAAAAATTCTGAAACACATTTTTACACCCGCGGAGGCAGAGATTGCCTGTTGTTTGAGCTACAGATTTGAGCCGCTTGAAACGATTTTTAATCGAGTCGGACATCTGGTTGATTCAGCTGCAGAACTGGAAATGCGTTTTGATCGTATTCAGCAAAAGGGGGGCATTGAATCCAAAATCAAGCAGGGCCAAATGCATTATTCCAATGCACCCCTGGTGGTGGGGATGTACGAATTTCAACTGAACCGCCTGACCCCCGAGTTTATCGAAGATTTCAATGATTACACTTCGGATAAAAATTTCGGTCTTGCATTTTTAAGCACGAAACTTCCGCAGATGCGCACCATTCCGGTCTCTAAAAGCATTCACCCGCAACATAATGTCGGCACGTTTGATGAAGTCATGACGTTGTTGCAACAGGCCGAAGAACCCTTTGGGATCATCGAATGCATTTGTCGCAAAAAAAAATCGATCGAGGGTCATTCCTGCAAGGTCACGGACCGCAAAGAAACCTGTCTGGCCGTCGGCAGCATCGCTCGGATGGTCCTGCGAAGCGGCACCGGCAGAGAAGTTACCAGGGATGAGGCGATGTCGATCATCGAACAGAATCAGAAACAGGGGTTGGTGCTTCAGCCGTCCAATACGAAAGAGGCCGAGTTCATCTGTTCATGTTGCGGATGCTGTTGCGGAATACTAAGGACTCACCAAATCCTCCCTAAACCAATGGAATTCTGGGCCTCAAATTTTTATGCGGCAGTGGACAGGCTAACCTGCGAAGGGTGTGGTGCCTGTGTGAAACGCTGCCAGGTGGGTGCGGTGAGGGTTTCCGGAAAAAAGCAGCCGGCGGTGGTGGATCGTGATCGCTGCATTGGATGTGGTGTTTGTGTTCCTGCTTGCCCGGCGCAATCCATAATCCTGGTGAAAAAGCCTGCCGAAGTAAGACCACCGCAAACAAGGGAAGACCTTCACGAAATCATAGCGGCCGGCAGGAAAGGTCGCCTGGGGAAATTAAAGTTAACCGGCAAACTGATTGTCGACGCTGTCCGCACGGGAAATCTAAATCTACTAAAATCATAGAAAAAACAATTTAGATGGACATGCCCATAAAAAATCCTGTTAAAAGATAAGGAAACCACCATGAAATGGATAAAAAAGATCTTCAAAACCCGGCTTCTGTTCCTTGTGCCTCTCGCCGGGCTGGCCCTTGCCGGCTGCGAAGGCACCGACAGCCGTGAAAAAGTGGACGACACGGTCAAGGAACTCAGCGGCCAGAAAAACCTCGAACGTATGGATCAGATGAAAAAAGATATCGACGACATCAATAAAAAGCAGGCCGATCGTCTCAAAGAGATAGAATGATTTTGAATAACCTGTATCCGGGACAGGGAGGGATTCTCCACGCCTTCGTTTACCAGGGAGCAGGCCAGCATGCAGGACATGCATCCCTGGCATTTTTTTACATCGACAAGCAGGTAGCCGCCCGAAACAGGCAAACCCGACCGGCCGTCGGCCAGTTTTACGATTTTGGGCGGAGCCTCTTTTACACCGGCATATCCGCCGACGCCGATGCCAAGGGTGACCGTCCCGGCCACTCTCAAAAAGTATCGACGCGATACACCATTGTCACTTCCGGTGGTCTTCTTATGATGTGTGTCATTCATAATTTCACCTTCCCAAATGAATTAAATCCATCTTAATTGAATGAATCAGAGACAGATGAACTCAGAAAGGAGCCCTGGCGCACTTTATAATGATACGTCGGTCCGGTTCAGATGGAGAAGGAAATCAAAATTGCTATTATACGGTTTTCAGGCCCTTTTACTGCCTTGAGTCAATAAAATTTATCGCCATTTGCGAATGGAAACGAGCCTAAGTTTCCCGAACGACCGCACGACCGCATACCAGGTTATAGAGCCAGGCGAAGATGGCGCCGAACAGCAAACCGTCCCCGAAAGCCCAAACGAGTCCAATGAGACTGCCGGCCGGTGATATGCTGTACCCCCGATAAAGGCGACCGATCAGGGTTATCTCACCCGTCGAACCGTCAAAACCGATTATCCACCAGGTGAGGGAGAAAAGAGCAAAACCCCAGATTGATCCGCAGGTGAGCGCAAATGCTTTTACATTCAGTTTCATTTTGACTCCTCCTTTCCTCGGTTGCTCATTTCCGAAAGTGCGGCTACCCCCCCGATGGCGCCCAAATTCATCGATTCCAAGGCCGAGCTTGGTACGATTATCAGTGAGCCCTTTTCCTTGAGCCCTTCGAACAGCATGTTCATTCCGCGCAGCTGCAATGCCACCGGATTGTCTTGGTATTGCTTGCTGGCCTCGGCAAACTTTTCCGAGATTTCAGTTTCGGCCGTACCGAGGATAATTCTGGCCTGGCGTTCTCTCTCGGCCTGAGCCTGCTTACTCATGGCATCTGCCAGCCCCGCCGGTATGACGATATCTTTTATGCCGACATTCTGGCAGGTAATTCCCCAGGGATTTGTATGCTCGTCAAGCGCGTGCTGCAAAGCTTCGGCGATTTTTTCTCGATTTTGTAACAGATCCGCCAATTCATGCCGGCCGATAATATCCCGCAACCCCGTCTGAGCGATGTAGGTAACCGCCTGAACATAGCGCCTCACCTCCAAAGCGGCTTTTTCCACATCCCAGACAGTCCAGTAGACCACAGCGTCTACGTCAACAGGTACCGTGTCTTTGGTCAGTGTTTTTTCTGCACTAAAATCGGTTACGCGCACCCTTTGATCAATGAACGAGCCGATGCGGTCGATAATAGGTATGATCAGAAAAGGCCCCGGCCCTCTTAAACCCCTGAATTGACCCATACGTAAAATGACGGCTTTTTCCCATTGGTCGGCAATTTTAATGGATTCCGCAATTAGTATCGTGATGAGACCCCAGCCGACTGCAATGATCCAATGAATGATACCTAAGGAGAAAAGCACCGCGTCGAGCCCCAGGAATAAAATGAGAACAGTGATCGAAATGGGATTGATCAATTTTTTTATTTCTGTATTTTCATCCATTTTTCACCTCCTTGCCGTTGCTTCAGTTCTTTGACCATCTCCTCGATACTGAATCCGTAGCTTGCTGCGATACTAAGGAATTCAGAGCAGATACTCTCCAACTTATTCTGGCGCTCCTCACCGCTGATCCGGACATCCATCGAACCGATAAACGTACCCGTACCTTGCTGAGTCTGCAGGATGTTTTGGATTTCCAGTTCCCGGTAGGCTTTACTTACCGTATTGAGATTGACCTTGAGCTGCACCGCCAAGGCCCTGACGGTGGGAAGCTGCTCTCCGACTTTCAAGCTGCCGGCAGCGACACCATACCGAATCTGATCGATGATCTGCCGATAAAAGGGGACTCCGCCTTTTGGGTCTAGTTTAAAATCGATCATAACCACTTTCCTATTTGTTTATTGTATTATTTAAATAGTACAATATCTTTATAATACTTTAGGACAGTTTGTCAAGTAAAAAATATGATAAATTAGCAGAATATGGATATGGATTTTCGGAAAAGAATCTGCGCCGGATGGTACAGCTTAATGAAGTTTTTCCGAACGCGGACTGTTATCATCACCACCTGGCCATCGGCGATGGATCGCAGGAAGAAAAAAGGGAGATTTTGGCGGCCATAGGAGGCTATAGTTTTGCACTTCGATTCGTCACATAAGCCAGCACTTCACTGGTGGACAATTTGCGGTTGCCGGGACCGATCCGTACGTAAAAGTCCTCATCTTTGCCGATCTTAAGAAAAGCCGGAGATGGCGAAGACTGACATTCGATGAGCAGCACTTTTTTGCTGTCCACCGGCACCAGTTGGAACCGGATGAAACCGGCATATTCAAGTCCTATATGCTCCTGGATCAGGTTGTTGACATGCAGTAAATATTTATCATCATTCTCAAACTGATCCGCATCGGTGCCGAGTATATCGCCCCGGTCTGCAACGCCGATCAGCAGCACGCCGCCGTCTGCATTCAGAAAAGCAACAACGGCCCGGAGCCATGATTTTGCAATAACCTTCTCACTGCGTCCTGTCTTGAGATTCCAGCGCAGGGTCGACTTAAACTCCACCCGATCGCTCTCACCACTATCGATCAGGGATTTAATCATTTCAGAACGACCGGATGATTCCAGTGGCCCCGATCGCAGAACATCCTCCAGCCGTCCGGCTAAAGTCTTGTTTTCCGCCAACAATTCTTGTTGTCTGCGATGCACCCCGAGCTGCAGGGAAACCCGGGCGACGATTTCTTCCAGGTCAAAGGGTTTTGTAATAAAGTCCATAGCCCCCATCGAAAGACCCCGCACCTTCTCTTGGGTGTTTTGCAGGGCGCTCAGAAAAATAACCACCGCATTTCTGGTGGTTTCATCGGCTTTCAGGCGTGCACAGGTTTCATAACCATCGATGCCCGGCATCATGATGTCCAGCAGGATCAGATCGGGATTGGCCTTGCGCGCAATTCGCAGGGCGTCTTCACCGGAACGGGCAACCAGCAATTTGTACCCATGGCCCTCCAAAGCCTGATGCAGCACCTTGAGATTGATATCGTTATCGTCCACCAGCAGGATGACGGGCGATTCCGGAAAAACGCTTTTACCCTGATTGTTTAAATTATCGTTGATCTGAGCCATTTTTGAGAAAGAATTCATTTAATATTTCGAGATTGACGCCAACTACAGGCTTTATAGCAATTAATAGGAAAAGTTTGGTTTTTTGTCAATTCCGTTCTAGTTTGTAATTGACTAAAATACCTAAAATTTATTAGCCACCTCGGTTAAATGCACTTTGGCCAATATTAAATATGCAACGCTATGATTAGCCGCAAATTGATCTGACGGACTCTAAAGCGTAATGCCCCAGATAAACGAAAACCAAAAAATGGTGTAACAGGGCAGGCAGATGCACCCCGGTTGAATCCCACTTTCAGTGGGGTCGCAGAGCGAAATTCAACAATGAATGATGTTTCATAGCGATCTGGCCGGCCAATCAAAATCACTTAAGTTCAGGGCAGGGCCACATTTCACCATCAATTTCTGCTTGACAGCTGCAGGTGTCAATATTATAAGATTATCTAAAATAAAGGAAGTAAGGAAATAAGATTATGCTGGCGAAGATGACATCGAAGAATCAAATCACCATTCCCAAAAAGATAATAGATCAAATGCCGAGCGTGAAATATTTTGAAGTGGAACTCAAAGACGGTAAAATTGAGCTCAAACCGCTGCGCGTCTATGAAACGGATTTGGAAAAAATTCGTTCCAAGATGAAAAATCTCGGCCTGCAGCCGAACAGCGTCCGGGAGGCAGTCGAATGGGCACGATCTAAATGATTCCGGTTGTTATTGATACCAATGTTTTTTTATCCGCCCTTCTTTTCGGCGGAACTCCCGGAGAGCTGATTTCGCCTTGGAAATCCGGCCGGATTCAACCCCAACTGAACAAAACGACAGTTGCTGAACTCCTGCGCGTATTGGCTTATCCCAAATTTGAGTTGACCGAAAACGAGATCCAATACCTGCTTTATGCCGAGATTTTACCGTTCTGCAAGGTCATTCCGACAAAATCCGGTCCTGTCATCATTGCAGGGGATCCTTCAGATGATATGTTTTTGAGATGTTGCGACGTCTCAAACGCCAAAGCGCTGATCAGCGGAGACAGTCACCTTCTTGCTCTGAAATCCTACGGGAATGCCTCGATTCTGACACCATCACAGTTTTTAAAAGAATTCCAGGAGGAACTAAGAGCATAAATTTAAAATGCATGAACTAATCAAAAAGATAAAACAATTCAGACAAGAACGCGATTGGGACCAGTACCATTCTCCCAAAAACCTGGTCATGGCCCTCAGTGTCGAGGTGGCTGAGCTTGTCGAGCATTTCCAGTGGCTCACCCAGGAAGAAAGCCGGAATTTACCGGATGCCAAACTGGATCAAGTGCGTGATGAAATTGGCGATATCCTCATCTACCTTGCCAACCTTTCAGAGAAGCTCGGCATCGATCCTGTTCAGGCGGCGCATGCCAAAATCGAGAAAAATCAGATAAAATACCCCGCAGAAATAGTCAAGGGGAAGCACAGCAAGTACAGCGAATACGATTGAAGGCCTTCGCTCAGCTCAGGGGTCATTCGATGCGAATAGGAACATTTTAGGATTTAGAAAAGCCATTTACAATTCACCATAGAAAGAGATATGAAATAAAGGGGAACTTAGCTCCGCTTCGCTCCGCAATTGGAATGATGGAACAATGGAATCATGGGTTCTGGAATACTACGCCGCATAAGCAAACGCGCAAATTGACACCGACATTGGGTAAAAAGACCATTTATGGATGGAAACTAATTTACTATTCAACCCTCAATGTTACAAACACGCAAAGGAGTTACCATGACAATTCAGGAAGGTAAGACCGCACCGGCATTTACCCTGCCGGATCAAGACGGCAACAAGGTGGCCTTGAAAGACTTCAGAGGCAAAAACGTCATTTTGTTCTTTTACCCCAAGGACAACACATCCGGGTGAACCAAGGAAGCCCAGGGATTCCGTGACCTGATGGGTGAATTCCAGAAAAGAGACATCGTTATTTTGGGCATTTCGCCGGACAGCGAAGCCTCGCACCGGAAGTTCATCGCGCAAAACGATCTTCCGTTCACCTTGCTGTGTGATCCGGAAAAAAAGGTGATGACGCAGTACGAGGCCTTCGGTGAGAAGAAAATGTACGGTAAGGTCGTTGTGGGCGTGATCCGATCCACGGTTTGGGTCGGACCGGATGGGAAGGTAATAAAACACTGGCGCAAGGTGGCCAAGGCGGCCGATCATCCGCAAAAGGTGTTGGCGGCCGTGCAGGCGTAACCTGTGATCTGATAGTCGCCGGGCACTCGGTCGCCTGGTACCCGGCAACTTATTACATATATTCATGGCGTTCGGTCTCATCAATCCCGAAACCTTTTCGCCCTTTCCCAAAAACCCGGTGATTGCCCGCTTTTTCCGGGAAATCGGCAGGGCGGACGAACTTGGCTCCGGTGTGCGCAAACTCATGAAATACGGCAAGGCCTATGGCGGAAATGACCCTGAGCTGATCGAAGGCGATGTTTTCAGAATCATTGTCACGTACCCCGACTCTGCGATATACGAAAATGATTCATCCGTCACCGAACAAGTCACCCCAGCAAAGCGGGCACAAGTCGAGGCACAAGTCGGGGTACAAGTTGAGGCACAAGTCAACCGGCGCATTTTGCTGGCATGTGTTGAAGCACCCCTGTCATCGGCGGAGATCGCTGCTGCCTTGGGACACAAGCAACTAAGCGGCAATTTGCGCAAAGCACTGCCTGAGCTGCGTAAAGTAGGCTTTATCGAATACACCATCCCCGACAAACCCAACAGCCGTTTGCAAAAGTACCGTCTGACCGATGCCGGGAAACATTTTCTGAAATCTATGCAGAAATATTGATCAAATTTTGAAAAATATAGAAGCTTGGGTGCAAAACGATTGAAGTCATTCAACAACGAGGTTCCAGCATAGACAGTATTCGACTAAAAAAATCACCTTAACCGAGGAGGTCATCAATGGCAGACAAAAAAGCAGACCTGGCAGGGCCGGGGATCGGCAACTATGACGACTTAAAGCAGGAACTGCCCGACGACTACGAACCCCTGCTGTCCCCGAAAGAAACGATGCAGGCCGTCTTTGCCATCAAAAATTATATCGAGGAAAACCTGTGCAAGGAACTCAACCTGCAAATGGTCCAGGTCCCCCTGATCGTTGACAAAGACAGTGGCGTCAATGATTACCTTGACCGCGATGGCTCGCGCCCCCCGGTGGAATTCCCGTGCGGTCTGGGACTCGACAACCCCATCACTGCCCAGGTGGTTCAGGCGGCCACCAAGTGGAAACGAATGGCGCTGAAGCAGTTTGACTGCAAAGTGGGCGAAGGCCTATGCACCGACATGAAGGCTGTACGCAAGGATTACTTTCTGGACCATGACCACAGCGCCTATGTCGACCAGTGGGATTGGGAGCGCGTTATCACCAAAGAAGATCGCACCCTTGAATTCCTCAAAGACATCGTTACCAGGATCTGGAAAGTCATCTGGGACGCCGGCCGAATGGCCCAGGAGATGTTCCCGCAGCTCAAAACTTCCAAATATCCCGACTTCCCCGAGAAAATCAAATTTCTGCATGCCGAGGAAATGCTGCATATGTATCCGGATCTGCCGCGCAAACAACGGGAGACCCGGACCCTTTTGGAACACGCCCCGGCGCTTTTTATTATCGGCATTGGCTCGGTGCTAAAAGACGGCTACCCGCACGAGATGCGCGCTGCAGATTACGACGACTGGGTCACCGAGACCATCGTCAACGATGGCGAGCAGTACCATGGGCTAAACGGTGATATCCTGGTGTGGAACCCGGTTACCAAACGGCGCCATGAGCTGACCTCGATGGGCATCCGGGTTACAAAGGAGACACTCAAGATCCAGCTCAAAATGTCGGGCCAGGAGGATTTTCTCAGCCTGCCCTACCATCAGGCCCTTCTCAACGATGAGATTCCATTGAGCATCGGGGGCGGCATCGGACAGTCCAGGACCTATATGTACCTGTTGCGAACGGCCCATCTGGGCGAGGTGAGTGTAACGGTGTGGCCCAAAATCCTCAAGGACATTTGCGCACAAAAAAACATTAATGTCCTGGAGTAGGCCGGGCTGCTCCCCTTAAAAAATCTTGCTTCTCAGGGGATACGACTTTTGGACCTGACAACCAATAACAAGTTCTTAAGCTGCCAAATAGTGACATCCCCGAAAATCAAGTTCTCGAAAAACGTTCGCGCATATAGCCCTAGGAGGAGCAGAAAATGAATGGAAGAAATCGGTCGGATATTAAGGCGGGAATCGGGGTCCAGGTTGTCCAGAAACAGGACCAGCGCACCGGGAAACTGACGAAAGGGGTCGTTAAGGATATTCTTACAAAGGCGTCCACACATCCCCATGGAATTAAGGTTCGCCTGACGACCGGCATCGTCGGCCGGGTGCAAAAAGTCCTCTCCGAGGAAAGTGCACCTTGATCTTTATTAGCACGTAAAGAATTTATATGGATATCACAAACTGTGACATCCTCGAAAATCAAGTTCTCGAAAAACGTTCGTGCATTTACAGTGTGCTGGCTGATCGCCCGATCATTTTTAAACCTCACGGTCAGAATTTTTGACCGGCACAAACAGATATTGAGTGGCATCGAAAATTAGTCTACCGGAAATAGAACGCCTAACATAGGGGGATATAATTCACTGTTCAAGCTTTGATATTCATTTGCCATCAAAAAGGTGGCTTTAAGCCCCTGAACAACCCGCCGTTTAACATTTATTTCATTGATTTTCAATAGGTTAATTTGGTCGGACAACCATTATTATGGGTCATATTTAAAAATTAATCATAAAAAATATCTTGATAAAGTTATCATCAGATGATAACTTTAAAATTTAAAATGGATCAGAAAAAATATTCGAAAGAAGATGCTGCACTTGAGACGCTGTTGGATCTAGACGGCGAAATTTTCCCAATGGATAATGGCTATTGGACCAAGTTCGAGGCATGTCGAGTTGCTCCGACAAGACATATCCCTTTTGGAATCAGGTATTCTTTAAGTTTGCATGATCGAAACAACACCCGCATTTTAGGGTTCGACAATGCCCATGCGCAGAAAGCAAAACAAAAGAAATATGGCGCACGCAAGGTTACATGGGACCACAAACACAAGTTGGAAAAGATCTATATTTACGAATTCGAATCTGCAAGCCAACTTATTGAGGATTTTTGGGAAGCAGTTGAGGAAATATTAAAATAGATCGAAGGCTTTGAG
>JBAVYC010000697.1:0-18490 GCA_049698595.1 Desulfobacterales bacterium
TTAATTTTTCACCGGCTTTTTCAAGGTCGGCAGTACGTTCTTGTACAAGTTCTTCGAGATGCTCGCGGTAATTGTGTAACTCCGCTTCGGCCTTTTTTCTGGCGGTTATATCTCGCAATGATCCGACGGTTTTCAGCGGTGCTCCTTGCTCATCGGTCATCAAAACTGAATTCAGAGAAGCGCAGGTCGGCTCGTCGCCCTCAAATTTCAACAATATTTCGTAATCGGATATTTTTTTAGCCGCCAGGAGGGTTCGGATCATTTCATTCCTGTCCCGGGGAGAAAAATAAAACTGATCGACCTTTGCTCCCAGCAGGTTCTCTCTTTTATAAGGTGAAATTTTTTCAATCGAAGGACTCACTTCCAAAATCACGCCGTCCAGTGAGGTTTCATAATAAACATCCTGGATGTTTTCAAATATGCCGCTATACTTCTCGCGGGATTGTCGAATGGCTTCTTTCATCAGCCGAAAAGAGTCGGCCGTCTCCTGTATCTCCTTGTATTTTGAATTGATATTAAATCGCGTCTGCATGTCATCATTTTTAACCGCCAGGGCTTCTTTTTCCAGGTTCGTGATAGGGCGAATGATGCTGCGCGCAAAATATAGCGCAATGACGGTGGCCACCACGGAGATTACCAGGGTCAGCAGGATATTGAATTGGCGACTATTCTTGAGATCCCCCAGGTAGTCATCTTCCGGCAGATGAACGCCGATAATCCATGGCCATTGAGGGATCGAAAAGGGCGTCAGCATCGCATGATGGTATTGACCTTCATGTTCGAACCTGGCAAACCGGGATTCCTTCAAATCAAAGCGGCCCTGTGCGTCCTTAATTAGCCCCACGGCTGAAAATGCTTTTCTGCTCAGAACGGCATCGAGTTCGTGAATTTTCACCAGGCGCAAGGATTTGGAACCCGCAGCGCCCTGGGTTTTAATTTTGTCAAGATCAGGAAACGCAACCACCTCACCATTATTATTGATCATGAAGGCCCGGCCGTTTTGGCCGATTTTCAGGTTGCCGATGAAGGTCGACAACTCGTCGATTTCGATATCCACACCGACGATGCCTTTCAGAACACCGGATTCATCATAGGTGGGACCGGCGATGGTAATTCCCGGCTTTTGGGAGGTAAAGAAGATATACGGATCCGACCAGACAATCTTTGCTTGTGCAAGGGCTTTTTTATACCACGGACGTACGCGCGGATCAAAACGGTCTCCCGGATCAAATTCTTGGGATAGAATATTCAGGTTTTGATCGCGCCAGGTCAGCGCAGTTTCCCGGACGCCGCCCCGGTGAGATATGATTTTCGTACGGAATCCGCCGGGTGAACGCTGCCCGTTGCGGCTGACATAAAAAAAATCACCATTGGATTTGCCGAGATAAATCCCGGCGAAATGCGGATAGATGATCAGTTGATCCAAAAAATACTGTTCCAGCGCATCAATATTGTTTTCATTGACGCTGACCACATTGGCGGCCAGCAAACGACGCGTAAGCACAGCGGCGCCATGGGCATGGGCAAGATGATTCTGTGATTTTTCCATTGCCAGATCGGCAATATTTTCCATGATATTCATGGCATGGCCATTCAACGTTTTCTGCGAGGATACAAAGGTCGACGTTGTCGTAACGACATAAGTTCCCCAGATCAGGCACAGAAAACCGATGATCAGCGACCAGCGAATTGTGAGCTTCATAGAGAGTCTCCAGATGGTTTTTGGGGCACGTTATCAGATTAGCTGAAAAAAATCTTGTGGTTTTTACAGCCCTGGAACAATAACCCAACCCGGACAAGCCGGGATTGAAGATTGAAGATTTGTTGTATCGCTCTCCGAGGCGTAGGCGCTGCAACCCCACGAGCCGGAGGCTTCGCTCTGTCTTTTATTCAATCTGGCTATGGCATAAATCATACGCAAACATGATGTGATTTCAATAAATAGGTACCAAGTTGAGCGGTTCAGAGTTCAACGTTCAGGAATGATGATCGATATCAATTTTCAGAATCAAATAAACGCTGGCCACCATGCAGTATATTTTTCGGCGGCCTCAGGTAGCCTGGGGCAACGAGAGGGAAGCGGGGTTAGCCTTTTCTATTTGCAGCAGATTATGGTCTGGTTTGATCAAATGAAATTGCATACCGATGGATTCCGGATTTGCTCCCATGGCGATGGCGAGCAATTCCGATTGGTAAAATACGGCGGTGCCCTTAATTTGCTGGTTATCCGAGCGCAGCAGCAGTCTTTGTCCGGCGTCGAACTGCTGATAACAGCTGGGGCAGGGTACCAAAATGGCATTGGCGCCCATGGCTTCCATTTGCTGGATTTTTCGCCGGGTCAGGTCAAGGGAAATTTTCTGGTTCATCTCCCTCAGCCCGGCACCGCAACACTGGGTTTCATCAAGATAGTGGACCGTTTCAGCGCCCAGGACGCGCTCCACGAACTGCCAAAGCCATTGGGGGTTCTCGGGATTTTCAGGCGGGTCCATCTGTTTGGGGCGCAGGCAGTGGCAGCCGTAATGGACCGCTATTTTAAGATCAGGCAACGGATTTACCACAAGCTGCTGCAGCCTTTCATAACCGACGTGCTCATACAGCAACTGATAGAAGTGAAGCACCCGGTTATTCCCGCTGAATTGGCGGCCCACCGATTTAAGCCTTTGATTGACTCTCTTGCGCAGGTGTGCATCGTTTTTTAAGAGTGCCTGGCAGTGTTTCAGGGTCGTATAACATCCGCTGCAAACCGTAACGATATCAAGTGCCTGTTCCTCAGCCAGCGCCAGGTTGCGGGCGGCCAGGGTAGCCCATAACTCAGCGCTGTAGGAGTGCACACCGTTTGGATCCGGACAGCAGGAAAAGGGCAGATCGACCGGATGAAGCGCCAAAGTTTCCATGACATAGCGGGTTGCCGCTTCGATGTGAGGAAGCTTATAGGCCACGGTACAGCCGATAAAAAATGCATAGCGCCCGTTGTCCCGCAGATTATTTTCAATCGGGTCATTCAATTCGTTGGCTCCTCTGAATTTGTTGCTTCATCCGGCAAGCGCGTCAGTTTGATTAATGTCTGCATTTCAGCATCATCCGGACGAGGCAGTTCCGGAAGCGCCAGCCGCCGGCGGCGGGAAACAATGCTTTTCGCCGGCGGGTAGGTGAAGCTATGAAGCGTGAGCGTTTCGATCTCTTTACGGATGGATGTGGGGATGACACCTTTTTCAACGGCCATGTTCTTCAGTTGAATCAGCAGTGTGGTTAGCGGAATACCCTCGGGACAGCGGTCTTCACATTGATAGCAGGTGGCGCAGAGCCACATCATGTCATTTTCATCCGATTCAAATTCATTCTCGGAATTGACCAGATGTTGAATCAGCTTACGAATATTTTTATCGGGGTTCACCAGCCCGGCGGCACAGGTGGAAACGCAGGTCCCGCATTGATAGCAGACGTTTAGGAGCTGCTTGATTTTCTTAAAATCGCGTACTTCCATAAATCGCACTTAATTATACCCAACCCGGACAAGCTGGAATTGAATATTGATCCAAATAAGTTCCAAATCTCAAATACGATCCGAAACCAATTGTTTGGGATTTTGAATTTTGGTCATTGTGATTTATTTGTGATTTGTGTTTTGCTATTTGAAATTTTTATTACTGCAACCTGAACACTGAAACCTTAAGTTTATGACAGCATGTTGTCAGAAAAAATGGCCTACACCTACGCAGCCTCTTCTGCAGCTGCCTTCACCTGCCGTGCAATCTCACTCATCTGATCCACCGTGTCTGCAAATTTTTTGCCTTCGGCAGCGGACATCCATGCGATTCGAAAACGCTCTTCGGCGACACCGTTTTTTTGCATCCAGCGACGAATCTTTTTTTCGCGCTTCAGGGCAAAATCGTTGCCTGAAATATAGTGGCAGTCCTGCGGCCGGCAACCCGTCAGCATCACAGCTCCGGCTCCCTGATGATAGGCGTGTTTGACAAAATCCGCATCCACCCTGCCCGAACACATGATCCTGACGATGCGCGTATTGGTCGGGTACTGGATTCGACTGGTACCGGCTAGGTCCGCTCCGGCATAGGAGCACCAGTTGCAGGCAAAAATCAGAACTTTTCCCATGGGGTTGTTCTGCAGCGCCACATCAATCTGGCGCAGAATCATGGTGTCGGTAAAATTGGTCATGGTGATACAGTCTCGGGGGCAGTCTGCAGCGCAGGTGCCGCATCCCTTGCACAGGACGGGGTTGATCCGGGCCGGGATCTTTTTCTCCTTGTTGACGCTGATGGCCTGATAGGGACAACGGGTGGCACAAATGCCGCAGGAGTTGCAAGATTCGGTATCTGCAAAGGCAAACAGGGGCTCTATATGCACCTCTCTCCTCAGCATTAATCCGGCCGCCCGGCCGGCCGCCGCACTGGCCTGGGTGACGGTTTCACGAATATCCTTGGGGGCCTCGGCACCGCCTGCAATGAAAACCCCGTCGCTGGGGCTGTCCACGGGTTTGAGTTTTGGATGGGCTTCGATATAAAACCCTTCGGGGCTGCGGGCCAACGGCAACGGCACGGCCTCCGGACCATCAGCGCCCACCGAGAGCACCACCAGGTCGAATTCCTGGCAGAGAAGGACGTCGGATTGTGTATCTTCAACCATCACCTTGAGTTTATTACTGCGCGGATCCTCCAGGATACTTGAGGGACGACCGCGCACATAGCGGATACCCTCCTGGCGGGAGCGACGGTACAGCTCCTCGAAACCTTTCCCGAAGGCCCGGATGTCCATGTAAAAGATGGTCACCGCCACATCCGGCCAGTGCTCTTTGATCAACAGCGCATCTTTGATACTTTCCATGCAACAGAAATTCGAACAATACGAATTAAAACGCACGTCCCGGGACCCGACACAATTGACAAACGCCACCCGTTCCGGCGCCCGAAGATCGGATGGCCGTAGCAGTTCACCCTGGGTGGGACCAGCCGCATTGATCAGGCGCTCAAATTCCAATGTAGTCATCACATTGTCAAACCGGCTGTAGCCATATTCCGGAATACGCCGGGCATCAAAGGGCTTGAAGCCGACGGCAACAATGATTGTACCGATCTTGTAGGTGTATTCCCGGTCACGATCCTCATAATTGATGGCCTTTTTATCGCAGGCCTCAATGCATTTACCGCAGGTCAAGGGGGAAAGCCCCAGGCAGTTCTGATCATCGATGATGTAGCTGGCAGGCACCGATTGAGGGTAGGGAATGTAGATGGCTTTGCGCCACCCGAGGTTACCCGACCATTCGTCGACCACATTAACGGGGCAAACATCGATACAATCGTTGCAGGCCGTACAAAGGGTTTCATCCACGTAGCGGGCCTTTTGCCGGATATTGACCTCAAAGTTACCGATATAGCCGGAAATTTCCTTTACTTCCGCATTGGCAATCAGCTTGATATTTTTGTGTTTGCCGGTATCCGCCATTTTAGGCCCCAAAATACAGATGGAGCAGTCCATGGTGGGAAAGGTTTTATCGATCAGCGCCATAATGCCGCCAATGGTGGGGCTTTTCTCGGTGAGAACGACCTCAAAACCGGCGTCGGCAAGATCGAGGGCCGCTTGAATTCCCGCCACCCCTCCGCCGATGACCAACGCGCGCTGGGTAACGGGAACTTTCATTTCAGCAACCGGCTGGAGGAGTTCGGCCCTGGCAATGGCCATCTGGATGAGCTCAAGGGCCTTTTGTGTTCCTGCGACTTTTTTGTGCAGATGCACCCAGCTACACTGCTCGCGAATATTGGCCACTTCCACCACGGCCGGATTCAGTCCGCTGCGCCGCAGCAGCTCCTGCCAGGTAGGCCCGTGAAGCCGGGGTGAGCAGGCGGCAACCACAATTTTTTCCAGCTTGTGCTCGGCGATGGCCGTTTCGATTTCTGCTTGCCCGGGCTCGGAACATGTATAGGTGTTGACTTGGACCAGTTTGACCGCCGGCAAGGCTTCCACGGCGTGTGCCAGCGAATCGACATCGACGCTGCCGCCGATGTTTTTGCCGCACTTGCAGAGAAACACACCGATGTTTGGTTTTACCTGGGAATCCGCCGTAGCTGGTGCTGGGCGATCCAAAGCCATGTTACTGACTCCTCACAGTTAATTCCGAAATTAAAGCACCACTTCCAGTGGTGTACCCGGAAAGGTTCTACCGACCCGGGAAGAAATACGCGAAACCATGGAAAATACGAAATTCGAATATCGAAATGCGAAACAAATATCAAATTTTAATGTTCAAATGTTTAAAACGAGGAAAACAAAGGCACAAGGCCTCATAATAACAATGGATCAAACCGCATTTTAACGTTGAGTGGTGTGACGGTTTTAGGTTTTTCTCATTGATATTTTTGTCATTCGAATTTGTTTCGTGATTCGTGTTTCGGATTTCGGTTTTAATTAGTCAAGTTAATCGTCTTCGCACCCTTATAGGGAGCTTACTGAGGTCTTTTGCTCTGCGGGAGGAGCGTCCACTCTTTACCGTTTCCTGGCCGCCTTCTCTTTGACACGGTCACGAAGTCTTTGAAGTTGCTCAACGAACCCTTCCCCATCTGTTTCCACGAACTCACCGCAGACTGCAAGACCGCTGTTCAAATCCAAAACAGCCTCATGGGGCAGACAACCCACCCTCAGATCAACAATATCACGCAGCCATTCCATCATCTCTATGGCACCTTCTTTGTGGTTACGCCGGCCGTATTGGGTAAAACACGGCACAATCACCTCGATGAAGCTGAATCCCCTGCGTTTCAACGCCTTGCGCAAGCTTTTCTGGAGCCTGAGCGTGTCGTACCCCGGCCACCGGGCAACATAGGTGGCGCCCGAGGCCGCTGCCAGGCTGACCAGATTAAAGGGGGGCTCCACGTTACCATAAGGAGTGGTGGAAGTGATGTCGCCAAGCTGTGTCGTTGGCGCCGCCTGTCCGCCGGTCATGCCGTATACGCTGTTGTTGACGCAGATGACACTGATATCGATATTGCGCCGGGCAGCATGGATAAGATGATTGCCTCCGATGGCTGAAAGATCCCCGTCTCCGGAGAGAACAAATACTTTAATGCTCGGTTTGGCCAGTTTCAGCCCGGTGGCAAAGGGGATGGCTCGGCCATGGGTGGTATGAAAAGCGGGGGCTTTAAAACAACCACTGGATCGCCCGGTACAGCCGATACCGGAAACGATGGCATAATCCCGGACGTTTAGGTCCTCATCCTTCAAACAGGTTGCCAGAGAAGTAATGACCGTGCCGATCAAACAGCCGGCGCAGAAGACGAAACGGTTAAGGTTGAGCATCTCGGCCAGAGGGTGACCGTTGTGCCGATTGACGTCGCCGGAGGAATGTAGTGGCATTATTTTGATACCTCCTCAATCATACGGCGGTATATCTCACTGGGTTTCAACGGCACCGGGGTCGGAACCGTTATTCCTGAAACGCGGAAACGGTGTCTGAAGCGTTCGACTTCCCGTATGAGCATGCCGTTATTCATTTCCGAGACGACAACCTTTTCGACCCGATCTCCAAGCTGCTCCATGAGTTCATCGGGAAAGGGCCACAGGCTTTTCAGCCGAACCATTCCAACGCGGTATCCCTCCGCTCTTATTTTATCAACGGCTTCGCGGACGCCGCGGGCGTTTATCCCGTAGGCCATGAGCACATGGGTCGCGTCTTCCAGACGATAGGTCTCCCAGTCGTTGATTTGGCGACGTGCCCTTTGGATTTTGGTGCACAGGCGTGTAATCAGCGTTTCGGCCCCCTCCGGGTCCATCCGGGGGTTTCCCATCTCATCGTGGGTCAGGCCGGTGGCATAAAAGTCATATTCCGTGCCGGCGATTGCCATGTCAGGCACCAGGTCTTCGTCCAGCACCTGGTAGGGTTTGTAATCCTGTGGTCCAACCCGGGGCAGTTTGCGCTGCTCTATCTCAATCTCCGGATTTAAGAACAGGGGTTCCATCATCTGGCCGAGAATACCGTCGGCCGCTAGAATCACCGGTGTTCGATAGCGCTCGGAAAGGTTGAAAGCCCGAATGGTTAGCTCGTACATTTCCTGGACCGTACCGGGTGAGAGCACAATCAGCTCATAATCACCGTGAGAGGCATAGCGAACCTGATAAACATCGGATTGCGAGGCATTGGTGGGCTGTCCCGTACTGGGTCCACCCCGCATAACTGTGACGATGACCAAAGGCACTTCCATCATAACAGCCAGGCCGATGCTCTCTGACATCAGCGAAATGCCGGGCCCTGAGGTCGCCGTCATGGCTTTTATTCCGGCAAATGAGGCGCCCAGACAGGCCATGATAGAAGCAATTTCGTCTTCCATCTGCACAAAGGTGCCATCCAACAGGGGCAGGCGTTTAGACATCAGTTCCGCAATTTCGGAGGAAGGCGTAATCGGATAGCCGCCAAAAAAACGACAGCCTGCCGCCACGGCACCTTCGGCACAGGCATGGTTGCCGGATGTCAATACCGCTGCAGCCACAGCCGCGGTGCGCCGGCTTTCACCCGTGATGTTGTCGTTATTCACGCTAAAACCTCCTGTTCGCTGTTGACTTCACGGACGAATATGGCGGCGGTGGGACAGATTCGTTCGCAGTACTCGCAGCCCAGACAGTTCAGAGGGTTTGCAACTGAGGCATAGTGGAGCATGCGGCGGTTGGTTTCCATGCCGATTTCCAGAACATTCAAAGGACAAAATACCGTACATAGCCTGCAGCCATCGCACTGTTCACTGTCCACTGTGATGCGATAGTACTTTTTAACCTGCGGCAGAACAAGAATGGGTCTTCGGCCTGAGGGAAACATAACCGCCTCTCATCCGGATAAAATTGAGGGTGAATAAACCAGTTTACAAAACCAATATTCCATGATTCCACCCTTCCATCATTCCATTTCCGGGGCAAATTCGGAAGCCCTAAAAAACCTTCATGTTCTCAGTAAGTTGTAGAAATTCCGATACATTTTAGTTATGCAACGTCGCCGGCGCTTCGTCGTAAAGCAATTTTCCAAGCTGAAAGGCCCGTGAATTGGTTTTTCTAAAATGCTCCGGCATGCTTTCGATCACCTTGACGTAATGGTTATCTTCGATAGCCGGCAATTCACCGCCGGCAGCTCTCTGGCGAATATATTTTGACAGCCATCCAAGAGAGAGAATGTTGACCGTGGCGGCCATACCATGTTCATCTGCCCGCTTCGAAAATGGACATCGCAAAAGCAGTCCTCTGGTGATGAATTTTTCAGGATCAGTGACCGTGTGGGCGTCTACGAAGCAAGCCGTTTTATGGCAGACGCCCTCACCGGCTCTCTGGGCGACCTCTTGATCCAACATTAATAGAACGTTCGCATCGTGGTCACAGAAGGGGTAGGAAATGGGCTCTGAGCTAATGACAATATCACAAAAGATGGGTCCGCCGCGGACCGAAGGGGTGTAGTCCACCGTCAACGTGGTGTGGTATTGGGCTTTCATGGCGGCCTTGGCCAAAAAACTTCCCGCAAATTTGATGCCTTGTCCGCCACGCCCGGCCAGCCTGAACTTGGTCTTCATAATGTCAGATTTTTTACCGGTTGCTTGAAAAGGCTCAAACCTTGAGAAAATCATATAAAAAATGGTCGTTGCGGTCAATGATTTATATTTTTTTATGATCTGGGCCGGATTTTTGACAAAAATAAACAGTTAGAGCTTAATTTGTTGTCTCTCTACCAGCATGACCAATTAGGTTGACAAGCGGCTGCAGTTTGGATATAAGAGCTCAATTTGCTAATTCGATAACCTGACCCCAATACGCCAAATACCGATCCATTTTATAACCAATGACTGTATTCCAAAAGCGCTTCGCTATTCCGGTAATGGTCCTGATCTTCCTGGCAACGCTCTTTTCAGTGCTGACAAAGCCCGCCTCCGCCGTTCGCCTGAATTCCCAAATTGTTTCGGGTGTGCCGATCAGTTTTCAGGAGCAATACCCTTCTGCGCCTGCGTCCAACGTTCCACTGACGGTCATCGACGGCAAAATCGGCCACCAACCGGTCTATACCGAATTGGTGTCCCGAGGCGTCACCCCGTCAGATGTTTTGTCCCTGACGCGATCGTTCAAGGGGGTCTTCGATTTTCGCAACGCCCGACCCAAAGATGTATACCAGGTCTGCCTGACGCCTCAAAAGAAGCTGCAAAAACTGATTTATAAAACGGATCTTACCAATCAATATATCGCTGTCAGAACCGACAACGGCGCCTTCTACACCTATCATCGGGAGCTTTCACTGGAAAAGGAAACCGTTGCCAAAACCTTTACCATTGAGAGCTCGCTTTATCAGGCCGTTACCGGACAGGGGGAGACCGGTCATCTGGTGGCCGCCTTTACCGATATTTTTTCCTGGGATATCGATTTCTACCTTTTTCCTCGCAAAGGGGACACTATTCGGGTGCTTTTCGAAAAATATTACCTGAAGGGACAGTTTGTAAAGTATGGTAAGATTCTGGTAGCCCAATATATCGGCAGCAGTGAAACCTTTTCTGCTTTTTATTTCGACAATGACCGCCAGGCGGGCTATTATGATGAAAACGGCGTTCCACTGCGCAAGATGTTTACGCGCATACCGGTTAAATTCGGCATGCGCACCTCTTCATATTCGATAAGACGATTCCATCCTATCTCGAAAAAATACAAACGCCACACCGGCATCGATTACGGGGCCGCCCATGGTACGCCCATTTATGCCACCGCCGGCGGCACCGTAGCGTTTGCCGGACGGCGTGGCGGCTACGGAAAATTAGTGATCATCCGCCATCCCAACGGTTATGAAACTTACTACGGCCACTGCAGTCGACTGCTGGTCAAAAAGGGCACCCATGTGAAACAGGGGCAGGAGATCGCTAAAGTGGGCCGGACCGGCCAGGCCACCGGCCCCCATGTGCACTATGAGACGCGCATCAACGGCAAACCGGTGAATCCCAACAGCATAAAAACCGTCAGAGGCAAACCCTTGCCTCTCGATCAACGTGCCCGATTTGAATTCGTATTGCAGACTCACATGCAGATGATGGCGGATCAACTGTTTCCTGAAAGCCGACAGACTGCCAGCAAAGCGAAAATCTTGCAGTAACCGATGTTTCCCCATCAATATATATCGCTACCGACCCTTGCCGGGTGTCATCTGGCATAACTTTATATTTTTACGTTTTAGCGAGGCGCATTTAGATCCGGAATATCCGGCTGTGCAGATAAACCCTTTTACTATGTCTGATAACTATGAAACCACTGCAACCCATTCCCCAGTGTGTCGACTGCTTGATGTCGCTGACCAAAGACGTAGTCACATTGTCAGCTTCTGAAAATCCGGGTCTCTTTGAAAAAGCGGAACACATCACCCGTAATATCCTTGCAGATGCCGGGAATAATGAGTTGAGTTCACCACAGATCGCCAATCGAATTCTCAGGGAAATAAAGCAAATCACCGGCATCGCGGATCCCTATGAAAATTTCAAAGCCCGGGAGATGGCCCAGGCCCGCAAAATATTCTCCCATCTAAAAGATCAAGTGGCCGGAAATCTGCGATCGCGGGCCACTTTGGCCGCTCTCGGAAACAGTCTTGATTTTTTCTACAATCCCGCAGAAGCTCTGGCTGGTATCCCCGATCTATTTCAGAATGGTATTTCCTTTTATTTCGATCATATCGACCCGCTCCAGGCCTATCTGTCGACCCGACCGAAGATCGTGGTATATCTTACCGACAACGCCGGTGAAATTTATTTTGATATCCCCCTGTACGAATACCTGAAGAGCCATAGTGAGCGAATTTATCTGGTCGTCAAGGGGGGGCCCTCTTTCAACGATCTCACCCGGGCTGAGCTGCAGTCTCAGAAACTGGTCGGCCGATTCGACATCGTGGCCGATACGGGCACCGCTGGTGCCGGAATTGATTGGGACAATGTCTCCGGGGAATTCCTGGATCTTCTAGCTTCCGCCGACCTTATCATCTCAAAGGGCATGGCAAATTTTGAAACCCTATATCCACGGCGCATCTCGGCGCCAAGCTTTTATCTTTTCAAAGTGAAATGCGAACCCATTCAGAACTATATTCAGGCCCCGGCCAACAGCTTCCTGGCTATCTGGAAGGAGGGAAATTCCAGCGTTACTCATCGGCTATCGGTTAATCTATGCCCTTAACCGGATAAACCGGAGTAAAAAAATGAGCATCGAACATCGAAACTCTTGAAACAAAAACATATGGCATAAACGCAACCTGTGATTGTTTACAAAATAACTTAACGCTTGAGCCTTGATTTCGTGCCATAACCGGCTTCAGCCTCGATTAGGAACCTTCGATCATTTATCGATTTCAGAAATCATGGCAAAGAAAAACTTACTTATCATCCACCAGGGTGCCCTGGGGGATTTCATCCTGATATTTCCCGCCATCATCCGGCTGAAACAGTATTATGAGGTCATCGATGTGCTGTGTCAGAGCGGGATTGGGAAACTGGCTAAAGCACTTGGGCTTGTTGACAAATGGTATCCCCTGGAAGCGGCCTATGTGGCCTCACTTTTCACCAATCGGATCGATTCTAAGATAAAAACATTATTATCCCCGTATGCGGATATCATTTTATTTACTTTATCTGATCAGCTCGAACGGACTATCCGGCGGTTGACGGCGGTCCCCACCTGTCATATCCCCCCCCGGCCACCGGGATACGTGCGCATACATCTTACAAAATTTGTGCTGGAAAATCTCCTAAACTGCCGATTGATAAAAAAAACAGATGCCGGGGTTGAAGACTTCCCACGGTCCGCGCGCCGGAGCCGGCCTGGATATCCCGCCAGGATTTTACTTCATCCCGGAGCCGGAAGCCTCCGTAAACGCTGGCCGATTAAAAATTTTCTTGAAATTGAAGCGCTGTTAAAAGACGCTGGATTGGAGCCGCAGTTCATTCTGGGACCAGCTGAAGAGGATTTGGTGGATACGTTGCCGGGGGCGAATCGAACTGTACATCTTTTAACGGATTTGATAGAATTGGCAGCCTTGCTCAATTCAGCCGGCGGCTACATCGGCAACGATTCCGGTGCCAGCCATCTGGCCGCTTTTTTGGGGGTGCCCAGTGCGGTAATATTCGGTCCGGCTGATCCCAAACGGTGGAAACCGGTGGGACGGGCCGTCGAAATCGTGAGACCCGAGTTGGCGTGCCGCCCGTGTTTTGAAACAGAGACAACCAATTGTGACGGTTCAGAGTGCCTGCATAAAAGCTCTCCTGAAAAGGTCATCAAGGCATTTTATCGGGTTTATTCAATTTTATGAAGATGGATCGCAAACAATAATTAGAACATTGCCGGCCGATACGGGACAATCGATATTTCAAGATAGGAATTCTATATTTTAAATATGATACCTGAAAAAAAAATAGCTGCGCTGGACCAAATTTATGCCGCCTATGACAGATTTTGCGCCAACCTGGAGGTGGCCTGTAAAAAACACTGCGCTCATTGCTGCACCGCCAACGTGACCCTGACAACGCTGGAGGGATACAAAATTGTGGATCACCTCGTCGCTGCCGGAAAGTTGGATATCATCGACGGTCTTAAACATTTGGCCGCAACAACCCGCTATCGGCCTCAAATATCGACCAACCGGCTGGCTGAACTGTACGCCGCGGAAGCCAAAGTGCCGGAAGAAGAAATGGCAACCGAATGGAAAGAATGCTCGCTGCTGGCAAAAGACCTCTGCACCATTTACGATCTGCGGCCTTTTGGCTGCCGCTGTTTTGTTTCACGCCAAAACTGTGCCGAGAAGGGCTATGCGGACATCGACGAATTCACGGCCTCGGTGAATACCGTGTTTTTGCAGACCATAGAGCATCTGGATGCCGACGGTTGTTCCGGTAATTTAATAGACATACTACAAGTCATGGCATCCGGGGATAACCGCCGGGCCTATGCAGAGGATCGATTAGAATGTGAAACCAAAGGATTAATTGTAAATTGGCAGCTGAAGGTCTTGATGATCCCGCCCGAACACCGCACCGAAATGGAACCAATCCTGCAAGAGCTTCGAAATATAAAATTAGGTTGATTAAGTTGATTCGTTGATTGGATGATTGATTGCCGCAATCAACCCCATTAACTGAATTCACCAGCCATCCAGCAAGAAGTGCCTGCAAAGAGCTTTTCATTTGAGCTTTGAGCCTTGAACTTATCAGCATAGAGCTTTAATCTTGGAGCTTATCATCATCTTTCACCTGAAAAAAAGATTCATCATAATCAGGCTTGCCTTCATACCGTCCCATATAAAATCCCGGCAAAGTATCCATTTTTTCAAACAAACCCGGATCGGCGTCAATGCCTGCTTGGTGAAGTGCTTTGAGCATGTCTTCGGGCTTGGGCGGGCACCCCTTGATGGGAATCGCTTGCCGGATGTCCGGATTGTCTTTATGGGCCTGGTAAATGCATTTGCCCATCAAAATCGTTTTTTTCTTTCCCGGGGTCGGTTGCATAGATTTGCCGGTCAGAACTTCAACGTCGTCCCAGGGCTCATTCTTCCAGGCAAACCGAATGGCTGAAAGCATCAGGCCGTTTAAACCGGAACAGTAGGTGCACATGGAAAGATCGTACTTGTGGTAAAAAACGCCTTTAAGACCCTGTTTGACCAGCGGGGCGGGAAGTATAACTTCTTCGGTCTGACTGTATTCAAAATCATATTCGTGCGGCCGGGCCACATCGTCGATGCGTTCCCCGATCACTTCGATATCCGAAAAATCCCGGGGTCGGCGGCGATGTTCGGCAGCATGCATCAGATGAGGCACCTGTTCGGGGTCAAACCCTAAAATTTTGGCGCCCACCATGTCTGCCGACAATATATCGGCAGATGCCACCAGCAGATTTGTCCGTTGCAATTTGCCGTCGGGACCGGGACCGCGTTCATTGGTGTAAATTCCGTCCTGCAGGGTGAACATGGGCGGCATCGGATCCGCCAGTTTGGAAACCCAGAAATGCAGATCTTTTCCGGGCGTCATGTTATGGCATTTTTTACGGGAGGGGACGTCAATCAATCCTTTCAAATTTTTAATCCCCAAGCTGACCACTGTTTGATTGTGAGCTTTCATTACCGGCAAGTCCACCACAAAATCACTTGCCAGGGCATCGACATTGAATCTGACCTCGACACCATCGCCAAGATCCAATTTTTTAAACGGACGTTCAAAGACATTTAGGTATTTGATGCCGTATTTGCGCTTCAATTTACCGTAGCCCAGGGTTTCAAAAGCATGGGCCGGTGTCTCCATGTCTTTTGGATTCATGGTGACGGTGCCCTCACCGATGGTGATGTCGTCAATGCCGCGCTCCTTCAAGATAAGAATCATATCCTCTACCACCCGGGAGGTGGTAATGACCCCCCATTTGGGAAAGGCAACGGCTTTGGTCCAGAATACAATATTGGGTTTGATAAATACTTTGGCTTTAGTGGGCAGGTGGTCCAGTCCATGGGACATCTCAACGGCTTTACGGACAGATTCAAGGGGTTTTTCATAACGAACGACGGCAACCAAATTTGTTTTTTGCATCCGTGCTCTCCTTCTAATTTGCAAATTTAAGAAGTTTTTCGGCATTCCCGCCGCAGATTTTATCGATCTGCGGTTTTGTCAAACCGGTTTCTCGCATTTCACCGAAATACCGAGCCGGTGGCAGCAACGGATAATCACTGCCAAAAAGGATTTTTTCAACCCCGATAAGCCTGACTGCAATCTGGTAAATATCCGGGTCATACAAAAAAGGCGATGCGGCCGTGTCAAAAAACACGTTTGTTAAAGTTTCCTTGACATCCCTTTTCATCAGACTGTAAAACAACAGGCCGCCTCCCCAGTGAGCTAGAACGATTTTGGTTTCCGAAAATCGTTTGACCAGCCGGTAAATTTGTACCAGTGTAATCGGCGTCTTCCCGTGGTAAGCATGCCCGACAGGTTCATTGGCGTGAATTAATACGGGTAGGTCGCGATCGGCGCAGATTTTCATGATTGGGGCAAGCTGTTCTAAAGCGGACTCGTCAATGCCGGCCTGGTAAAACGCCAATTCGCCGATTCCGGCCAAGCCCCCGTCAAGGCACCGTTCAGTTTCAGCGACAGCACCGCCTGCTGCTGGATCAAAACATCCCAAACCGCTAAAACGGTGAGGGTATTTTTGGACCATTTCCATGATGTAGTCGTTATGTATTTTAAATATTTCGGAATTTTTCCATGGAAAACCGAATATAACCGCTTTGTCCACCTCGTTTTCATCCATGGCGTCTAACAATTCGAGCGCACCGATCAGCCTGGATTTGGACGATTGATATAAAAGTTCGAAGGCCGGTTCGGATGGGAAATAGTTATTTCTGTTTCGGCAAATTGCGGATGGAAAAATATGGGTGTGAGAATCGATTATCATCAAATGGGCCTCTAAAATCTAAAAACTTATTATTGTGCTGTTTGTGGCAAGAACATTTCAATACTTGCGGCCAAACTAAGGGTTGTGTGGAAAAACCCGACATGTCATATTGACTCGACTTAAAACACCGAGTAACATTACCGATTCTTCAGACAATGATTAGGCCTGAACCAGACGATTTTGCAAGCAAAAAAAAACGACCAACCGGAATTTACCGGTTAGTCGTTAAGGAGGAGAACAGATGAAGAAATTATTAGGTTTTATAATTAGGCTGACATTTACAATATGCAAAACGCTTGCCAAACTAAATTAAAAATTACTAAAATATGGGTTAATTACAATATCCTATTAAATTTCAGTAAGATATGAATTTAAATAAAAAAATGATGCCGCCCTCAATCCCGCTTTCAGTGCTGTTGAACCATCGATGAAGTTCATAATAATTAACTTTTTTGGGGGAAATTTTAATAACCTATTTGTTTTTAAGACAATTTTAACTATGCGGTCAGGTTCAATATCTTGAACCCTGGATCGGCCTGCGGTTGGATAACAATCTAACTATCTAATTTTTAAATAAAAATATAGGTTCATGTTTTTGAACCGCTTAATAAAACATAGCTGAATAGTGTTGAAATTTGTTTTAAATTTGAATCAACTTTGATCATTGCTTCGCAGCCTCGGGGAATGCAACATCCGGTTGAAAGTTACCACGGAATTCGGGACAATCTTAAAAATGGATTATATCGCAAATACAAAAAAGAACCCCATGTATCGATATTTGATGGTGTTAACCATCAGTTCCACCGCAGGGCTGCAGGCCTGGCAGACACTGTTTAACAATTTCGCCGTGGATGTCGCCGGACTGAACGGCAACCACGTCGGAATGATTCAATCCATCAGAGAGATTCCGGGATTTCTGGCATTGCTGGTCGTATATGTGATTATATTCATCAAGGAATATCGCCTGTCCGCCCTGTCGATCCTTATTCTTGGTTTCGGGGTCGCAATGACCGGATTCTTTCCTTCTTATATCGGACTCATTTTGACGACCCTGATCATGAGTTTCGGTTTTCATTATTATGAAACCACCAACATGTCTTTAACGCTTCAATACTTTGATCAAGCAACATCTCCCTGGGTATTCGGCAAGCAGCGCAGTTATGCGGCGGCATCCAGCATCGCCGTTGGCATTTTAATCTATTTATTAGTTTTTTTATTGGACTTTACCAAACTTTATTTGTTGTTTGGAAGCCTAATCATCGCTGCGGCAGTCTGGGGGATGATGCAAAATCCTTTAGACCGAACGATTATTCCGCAACGAAAAAACATGATCGTTCGGAAAAAATATGGCCTTTTTTACTTTCTGACGTTTATGGCCGGGGCACGGCGCCAGATTTTTATGGCATTTGCAGTTTTATTATTGGTGCAAAAATTTCAATATTCCGTCCAGGAAATCACAATTCTTTTTGTCGTCAATAACATTATCAATTATTATCTGAGCCCTTTGATCGGCAAAAGTATTATCCGCTTTGGCGAAAGAAAGGTATTATCACTGGAATATGTAAGTCTGATTTTCATTTTTGTGGCTTATGCCGTAACCGCATCCAAACTGGTTGTCGCTTTTCTATATATAATGGATCATATTTTTTTCAACTTTTCAATTGCTATCCGTACCTATTTCCAGAAGGTGGGAGACCCCAGAGATATTGCGCCGAGTATGGCAGTCGGATTTACCATCAATCACATTGCAGCCGTTTTTTTGCCCGCCCTCGGCGGTTTGCTGTGGGTGATCGATTATCGCATTCCCTTTATCAGCGGAGCGATAATGAGTCTGGTCTCTTTGATTGCCGTGCAGATGATCAGAACACCCGCAAAAGTTGGTGCATGAACACTGATAAGTAGAACTCAAAAAGCAGGTTTCGGGTGTCAGGTGTCAGGCCATATGAGGTCATACTAATTGAGCTAAAAACGCTCTATCTCAGTGTCATTTTAATTTGGTTTTAACTGGGGTAAAATTTGAAGCTTGAGACCTGAACACTGAAACCTGACACCTGAAACCTAATGC
>JBAVYC010000698.1:0-1987 GCA_049698595.1 Desulfobacterales bacterium
GGCTGCATATCAGGAATATTTTCGGATAATTCGATGGGTTTACCTGCTTCCAGACTTTAAATGATATATCAAAAGCCCAATAGAGCGACGTCTCAAACGATTTGCAACGATCTTTTCTTAAAATCCGCTCAACTCAAGGAGCTAAAATGATGCCCCTGCAGATTCTCCGGATTGCCATAATTCTTACTTTACTTTTTTCTCTATTTCCTATGGCCGTCTCTGCGGATGATGATCTTTCGATTGAGTTTATCGTAAAGGATGGGGACAATCTATACAAGATTTGCGAAAAAATTCTTGAAAACCCGGAAGATTGGCGTTGGGTAGCGATGGTAAACCGTATCAGCGATCCGCATCGTATTTTTCCGGGACAAAAATTGATCATTCCAACACGGCTCCTAAAGGGTATCCCGATCGACGGATTGGTAACATTCATCAAAGGGGTCGTCAGCATTAAATTAGCTGAGGCTGAGGACTGGAAAAGACTTCAATTAAATGACAAGATCACACAAGGAAACTGGATCCGGACCGGTGACCAGGGTACCATTGAAATTTCATTTCAAAATCATTTTTCCGTTCTTTTGAGACCTAACACGCTTATTGAAATCACGGCCGCTCGGGAAAAAAGTGCCATCTATCTGATGTACAAACTGTTTCTCGATATCGGGAAAGCCATTTCGAAAATTAAACAAAGCACCGGCAAAGAGACACGTTTTGAAATAAAAACCCCATCTGCCGTCGCGGCTGCACGCGGGACAGAATTCAGGACCGGTGTCGATTCCGATGTCACCACCCGCCTGGAAGTATTAGCCGGGACGGTGGACGTGCAGGCAGCCAAACAAAAAGTGGCGATACAAGCTGGTCAAGGAACGGTGGTAAAAAAGGATCAGAGGTCTGCCGTACCTGTAAAACTGCTGCCCCCACCGGCTATAGTAAATTTACAGCCATTGTACCGGGCAATGCCGCTCGATTTTCAATTTGAGAACATTGCGGGTGCCAGCGCATACCGCGTCATGCTCGCCAGGGATAAAACCTTTAAGGACCTGGTAAAAAATAAGGTAATAACGCCCCAAGAAACGCTTACAATTGTGGGTGTTGAAGACGGTCCCTATTTTTTGCAGAGCCGCTCCATCGATGATACCGGTCTGGAAGGACCGTCCCTGGAACCGACGGAAATCAGGGTCAGAGTTAACCCGCTGCCGCCTTTCATCCAGTCCCCGTCTGAGGGCGCAGACCTCCGCGAAAAAACAGCGCGGTTTGCATGGCTGAACGTAGCCAAGGCGGTCAGATATCATTTGCAGGTTGCCGAAGATCGTCAATTTAATCATATCGTCGCGGATCTGGCAGATATAAACGATAGTTCCGTTCAGACCGAAAATCTTGATTTCAAAACCTATTACTTCCGTATAAGTTCCATTGCCGCTGACGGCTATCAAGGGATATGGTCGGATATCCTGAGTTTCAATATCATTCCACCGCCGCCGGCACCGCCGGTAGAAGCGCCAGAGTTAGAAGAAAAAACAATCCGAATCCGGTGGCGTGACCTCGGCGAGGGGATTACCTATCATTTCCAGATGGCGAAAGACGATGCCTTCAATGAAATACTGGTAAATGAAAAATTGACAAAACCGGAAATTACGCTTGAAAAACCCGCCGACGCCGGGAAATATTACGTCCGCACCAGCGCTGTCGATGCGGAAGGATATGAGGGTGTTTTCTCGGAACCACAAATTTTTGAAGTCAAGAGCAATTATCTTTATCTGCCTGCGGGGATGATGGTCTTGTTCATTTTGGCGCTCATCGTCCTTTAGCACTGGGATCCAATGTTTTTTCAACTTCTGAAGCATCCCACCTATAGGCCTTAAGGCCTTTTTTCTGACAACATGGTATCAGAAATTTGAGGTTTCAATGTTCAAATAAAGCACCTCTTAACAAATGAACTTTACATTAATCAAAAATAGCGACAAAGCGCGTTTCGTCGGCCTCGTTT
>JBAVYC010000699.1:0-5938 GCA_049698595.1 Desulfobacterales bacterium
CAATCTTCCGGAAGATCACCCCACTTTTGACCGGTTTTTTCTTCATCATGGACATATTCACAGACACTGCATATGTATTTTGCCATATCCCCCCCTAAACATCCAGGTTGGCCGGTTCGTAATACTCCCGCGGGTGCTTGCAGTAAGGACACCGTTTGGGAGGCTCTAGACCTTCATGCGCATACCCGCAAATGCTGCATTTCCATTTAATTGGGGTATCCCGTTTAAACACTCTGCCGGCTTCCACCATTTCAAGGAGCTTTCTAAAGCGATCGTGATGTTGTTTTTCAATCCTGGAAATTTGCCGAAACAGAATCGTGGCCGCCCGATTGCCTTCCACCTCCGCCTCGGTGGCATACCGGGGATACATGTCTTCGAATTCATACTGCTCACCATCAACGGATTCTTTGAGATTCGTCAGGGTATCGCGGTCACCCATCAAAAGCTTGAGTTCTTCCATGGCGTGGTATTTTTCATTTTCGGCAATTTCCTCAAAAATTTTACCAATATACCGATAGCCTTCCTTATTGGCCATTTCCGCAAAATACGAATAGCGGTTGCGGGCCAGAGATTCACCGGCAATGGCTGCCTTTAGATTTTCATCGGTTCTGCTCATATAATCCATCTCCTTATTGGATAGCGCTGGGGGTTAAATAAGCGCCGCGTCGGTGATAATCTCCAGCATGGCCGGCCCTTCATGAGCAAACAGTCTTTTGAAGGCCGCAGGCAGAACAGATTTTTCGGTTATCCGGATCCCCAGCGCCCCGCAATTATCAGCATAGCGGGAAAAATCAGGGTTGCCTCTTAGAAATCCATATTGGCCGGTTCGTAGTATTCTCGCGGGTTTTTGCAGGAAGGGCATTTCGGCGGAGGCTCAGTCCCTTCGTAAATATAGCCGCATACGTTGCATTTCCACTTGATTGCTTGTTCGCGCTTGTAAACCGTCCCGGCCTCAACCATTTCCAGTAATTTCTTATATCGCACTCTGTGGTGGGCTTCGATTTTGGCAACTTGTTTGAATGCGATAGCTGCGGCAGTTTCGCCTTCTTCTTCGGCAACTTTTGCAAACCCGGGATACATATTCTCTACTTCATAGTCTTCACCGCCAAAGGCCTCCTTTAAGTTTGCGGCGGTATTTCCGATTCCCTTCAGCAGTAGAAGATGATCTTTGGCATGTTGTTTTTCATTTTCAGCCGTTTCTTCGAAGATTTTGGCGATGTAATGATAACCCTCTTGTCTGGCGACTTCAGCAAAAAACGTATACTTGTTGCGTGCCTGGGACTCTCCTGCAAAAGCAGCTTGCAAATTTTCGGTTGTTTTACTCATTTTTTTCTCCTTCCTGTTGGCTTTGTTAATGAATGATGGTTGCGACAAGTTTTACAGACGCCCTTGAGCACAACGCGTTTGCTCACGACCTGGAATTGCTCACGCATTTCTTTTTGCATATTTTTCTTAAAAGATAAATACATAATACAAGTTCGTTTGAATAAAAGTTAATAATTCATAAACCAATCAGAGAATGCTGACGCTTTATCGTTTGGAAAGCGTCGGCCGGTACGTTTTGCCTTCGACAGTTTTTAGGTACGCAAGCAGCTCTCGCTCCAGTTCGGCGGCCAACTCCGGTTCTTCCGCAAGCAAATTTTGTTTCTCCAAAGGATCTTTGACTACATTGAAGAGTTGCAACAAGTCCAGTTCGGCAAAATAAACCAATTTCCACTCCCAATTTCGATACAGAAAATAGCGCCGTTTGAATGAAGCCCTGCCGACCACATCCCTTTTCAGATACCGCTGCCTTTCGTTGCCCAGAATCAAGGGTACAAGGGAAATACCCATATGGGGGTCATCATACGGCGGTCTGATTGAATACCCCGCCAGATCAGCTATGGTCGGCGCCATGTCGGCGGCGATAACCGGAACAGCTTCAAACCTATTTTGAATACCATGAGCACTGAGGATTAACGGAATTCGAATCTCTTCTTCGTATAGGGTATGTCCGTGCAGACTGGCGCCGTGTTCCCAGAATTGCTCACCATGATCGGATGTAAATAGAATGACGGTTCGATCATGGATTCCTTCTTCTTTGAGCCAGGTGATAAATCGGCTGAAGGCGCGGTCAAGATATGATAGATTATTGTCATATAAATCCCGTGGTGCATCACCAAAATCAATCCCGCCCTCTTTTTTCCATAGATCATTGTGAACGTCCATCAGATGTAAAAAACAAAGAAACCGTTCCCCTGCGGGTAGGGTCCTGATTGCATCGCGAGCAGATTCAAACACTTCATCTGCCGTCGCGGAACGCCGATCACTGACAGCCCGTGGAATGGCGAGTTCGGTAACCGGTAGATCCGGTGGATAGATGTCCCGTGGGCCGAATCCCTTCATCAGCATGTAATGCTGAATTCCCTCAGCTTGTGCGATCTTAAAATATAGATTTTGCTGATAAAGACCCGGCCCGTAAAGATCGAAACGGCTTCGGCCGGCAACCAGAAACGGAAACGCGGCAAATGACCCACCGCCCTGGCTGTATGACCGCCGGAAAGATATCGCTTCCTCACCGGCCCAACGGTCCAGAAAAGGAGTCAGGTTGCGGTGGTAACCGGCGGAATGAAAGGCATCACCGCGCAGGGCATCCACGACAATAACCAGCAAATTGAAGCCTGGGGGTAAACGTGATCGATGGGATTTGCTCAGTCTCCACGGCTGGGGCCACGGATGGGAGCTGTTGTTTTGAGGTGGACGTTGCCCGAGATGAATCCATTTGCCAATTCCCAGGACGTCGGCAAATTCTCTGGCAAATGTTGTGTCCACCCGGGTGAGTTCGTTGAATTGGAGTACGACGACCTTGACTTCAGGATACTTTTCAAGGGCATAAAATGGGAAAAACCCAAGAACTGCTGTAATTGCCAGGGCAATCGCCAGTCGACCAAAATTAGATGGCGCCACGGACTTCAGAGGTAAAAACGGTTCTATCAGCAACAGAGCTGTCCCGGCCGCAACCACAGATATAATTTTTAAGATTGCCCCTTTGAGATAAGAATATGTTGTAAACCAGGGGTTAAACAGATCACCGAATAAAACCGCATAGCCGATCAATAGGCATGCGGCCAGAATGGAAATCAAGAGCAATATCCAGTATGTTTTTTTGTTGCGTTTATTTGTCAAAAGCCAGGTAAGCGGGAAGAGAATGGCGGCACCGAAGGTTAAGGCAACGATACCGATCAGGCTGCTTTTTCGAGATAGGGGTATATGCGGAATAATCCTGTAAAAAACACTTGAGAATAAGATTCCTCCTGACACACCCCAAAAAAGAATTAGCTGCCCAACAGTTGATTTTAAATGCAGGCAATTAATCTGCCAGGATATTGCAAAATAAAGTGTAAGGAAAAGGAACGTCGTAAAAACAGCGACTAAAGAAAAAAATATCAGGAAAAATATTATCCATTTAACGTCTTGGATCCCATATTTTTTATTAAGCAGGCGACTGAAGCCGACGATAATGATGAGCATGCCGATCCCGAGCCATACATTGGCTATGCCGGACAATATCGAGGGAAAAACATATTTCAAATGGGTCTCGAAATTCGAGTCCAGCAGAATTTGATCTGTCAGTCGATGCCAGGAGGGATCGAGCAGAGAAATGGCGGCGCCAAAAATAAACAGCAGAAAAAGAAAAAGACCCGCTTTTACGGCAGATTTTTGTGACACCACCGATTGATAACCGCAGTCGGGTAAACCAGGACGCCGGAAAGCTATTATCCCCTGAATAAGCGTAGCTATCAGCAGGAGTGAATAAACCGAAGGCAGAAAGTCTGTCTGTTGAAAAAAAATCAGCAACGCAATGGCGGCGACGCTGAGGACTTGCAGACTGACCAAAAATGGCAACAATCTGTTCCCCCCAAATGATGATTGCCGCATCTGCCGGAGTTGGATCCAACACACCAGAACCAGATAAACCAGACCAAATCCCATACAGGTTGTGATATTGGCCCGGATCCAGGCAAAACCAGGACTTTCACCCGCCGATATTTCCTGGCCCAGGGGGCTGTGAACCGCCGAAAAAAGTGCGTTGAAAACAACGACGAACAGAGCGCCCGAGAAATGAAGCCATGGTAAGATCCGGTTAAACCTCATTTTCTCGCTGTTTGATTGAACAAATGGCATATATTTCCCAGAATAACTGAAGGCCTAAATTCCTCAATCCCTAAATTCTTAAATCAGACCAGGTCCAATTTTCATGCAAGCTCACGCCAGTTGAAACAGCCATTTTTTACAAGCTGAATGACGAGGTCAAAAATGTCGGAATAAAATCTAAGCGCTCCGGTTACTTGCAAACCGGCGGGTAGCAACAAATTTAACCGACCAGCACAAATAAAAATGCCCCCAGAACCATTCCGATGGGCACATGGGTGAGGGTCGGATGAAGTGGGTGGGTATAACCCAATTTTGTAAGGGTTTGATAAATAAACTCAATCATTTCAGCATCTCCCTTGCAGCAGGAAAAAAGCTGATTCCGTCGGTCATTCTCAGCCAGGTGTTGATCTAATCCTCCTGGAACGCCTCCGGCTGACGGTCGATTCCCGCATTGTTTTAGAAGGAATTAAATCTGACTATCTCACAAAAGCCTTCTGAGTCAATTAGATTTTTAAAGGATTCATGGGCGCCGGTCATAAATTGGTTGATCCCGAGGTAGGTTTGAGGGTAAAGAAGAATCGGGATTCTAGGGTATTATTTAAATCAAAAATGGGGACCAAGTTAGGACCTTTGCCCCTTAGATTTGGATACTATGAATTACACCACCATCGCAAATGTTCTGGGAAAGTTGCTGATCGTTACCGGCAGTTCTATGGCGTTTCCATTGATCTGCTCGCTCTATTACGGAGAAGACGACCTATCTGCAATAACCATCACCGGGCTCATCACCATTGGTTTGGGGTTGTCGTTGTGGCGGGTCTTTCGCAGGTATCAAGAATTAAACATAAAGGACGGCTTTTTCATCGCCGTTTTCGGCTGGATCTTAATTTCTGCGATTTCCGGCCTGCCCTTTATGATCCACGGATCGATTCCTGCTTTTACCGACGCCTTTTTTGAGATGATGTCCGGTTATACCACCAGTGGAGCGACCATCCTGACAGATATCGAAGTGGTTCCACACGGCTTGTTGTTCTGGCGCAGCCAAACCCATCTGCTCGGTGGTATGGGTTTTTTAACCCTGACGGTTATATTCCTGCCCCAAGGAATGGGGGGGTTGCGCCTATTCCGGGCCGAGTCGAGTCCCGGTCAGGTGATTACCAGGGAAAAATTCATCCCCCGCAACCGGGATACGATGATCTGGCTCTGGGGCATCTATATGAGCCTGAATCTGCTGGAGACCATTTTGTTGTGCCTGGGGGGCATGTCCCTTTTCGATTCATTGTGTAATTCATTCGGAACGGTGTCAACATCCGGCTATTCGCCGTGGAACGACAGCATCGGGCATTACAACAGTGCCTACTATGACTGGGTGATCATTGTCTTCATGTTCCTGGGCGGCACGACCTTCATGCTCTTCTACCACGTGCTGCAAAGGAACTGGCGTATCATCAGAATCAATACCGAATTCCGCTGGTACGTGGGGTTCATGCTCTTTTTTTACGGCATGGTGTCATGGATTTTGTGGAAGGAAAATATATATGACAGCCTGATGGATTCGATCCGCTACGCGACCTTCCAGGTAACCTCTATTTTGACAACCACCGGATTCACTACGGCCGATTATGAGAAGTGGCCCCAGGCAGCGCAGATGTTCCTTTATGCGGTGTGCTTTATCGGCGCTTGCGCCGGCTCGACCACCAGCGGTATCAAAGTCGTTCATTATGTTCTCATATGGAAATTCGGGGTTGCGGCCGTAAAGCGCATCTTTTTACGACCGATGGCAGTGGTATCGGTCCGTTTGAAT
>JBAVYC010000700.1:0-2184 GCA_049698595.1 Desulfobacterales bacterium
CTATCAATTTGGTTTTTCAAAGTCAAGGTGTTTCTTCCATAAATATCAGCCAGATACGGACTCCATTGCAAATCCACGCTAATTAATTCCCACCGAAACAAATGGGGGAAAGAGGGACGTCCGTTATATATTTACATATAACGGACGTCCCTCTATTTCCTCTATTTCCTCAGATAACACAAGTCGGCAACCTTAGTTGACACCCTTGAAAACCGTGTGATAATGATAATTGTAATAGGTATTCCGAGTGCACAGTTTATATGGAAAAGGAGAGGGGAAAAATGAATTTTGGATTTCTGCTATTTGACGATTTGGAAGAACTCGATCTTGTTGGGCCCTGGGAAATCATTTCCATGTGGCGTAAACATTTTAGCGGGCCCCAAAATTGCCTGATGATAGCCGAAAAAGACCGGCCGGTTAAATGTTATAACGGGATGATTTTAACTCCTCATAAATCCTTTGCAAATGTCCCCAAGTTAGATTACCTTTTGGTGCCCGGAGGGATGGGCACTCGAACAGAAGTAAAAAATAAAATTTTGATTGATTTCGTCGCCAGTCAAGCCGAAAACTGCAAGATTATTTTATCTGTGTGCACTGGATCATTTATTTTGCATTCAGCAGGTTTGTTGAAAAGTAAAAAAGCAACCACACACTTCTCAATGCTTGACAATCTGCGAGACTTGGATGGTGTCGAAGTCGTTGAGAAACGGTTTGTAAAGGATGGTAAGGTATGGACATCCGCCGGTGTCTCTGCCGGAATGGACATGGCACTGGAACTGGTAGCACATGAAGCTGGGGAAGAGACAGCCGGAATGGTACAACTGTATGCAGAATATTATCCTGCTGGTACCTTATACGGCACGGCCCACAAAGAACCCCAGGCTCCCGGATATATTAAAGGCCTCGGGGATAAATAAATATGAAAGTAGTTACTATAAATCAAATTGAAAAAGAGCCTTTTATCCTGCCTGTCTTTACAAGTACAGATGTGACCCGACAGGTCCTAATTATAATTGGACGCTTTTACAGTTAGGAGGAGTTTGATGAAAGAAAATTCTGTTAAATGGTTCGGCCATTCGTTTTTTTTTGCTTTTCTGATTATTTCCTGCGCCGGGACCGAACTTAAGCAAAATAAGGTTGAAGAGGTTTATAAGGGGAAGCCCGTGTCTGATATTCTGGTAATTGCCATAACCGGCAATGAACATAATCGGCGGTCTTTTGAGAAAAAGTTCGTTACACAGCTAAAATCAGTTGGCGTTGACGCTATCGCAAGCGAAGAGGCCCTGCCGATGCCGGCAGATTTAGAACTGAAAAAAGAGGCAATATTAGCGGCTGTCAATCAATATGAAAATGATGCTGTGATCATCACGCATTTGATCGGCAAAGAAAAAAAAGACGTTTACACTCGCGGTGGGCGTCGGGGCTTTTACGGCTTTTATAGCAGCCGATACAGTTCTTCGCGCGATCCGGGTTATTCAAGCACAAGTACCACGCTTCTATTGGAAACGAATTTATACGATGTAAAGACGGAAAAACTCATGTGGTCCGGCCAATCAAAAACATTAAGCAGAGATGCCAAGGATCAAATCATCAATGATGTGATCAAGGCTGTGATAAATGATTTGCAAAATAACAAATTGATCGCGCCAAAATGAATTTGGCTTTACATTTATCCGGATTTGGATCACCACACCTCTGGTGGGCAACCCCATTTTGGATGACGGTCACACATCCATTTTAAACAGTTTGACACATAGCATAATTTGGTCTATTTTAGGGCATAATTATGACAATGTAGAGGGGAAATATTATGAAATTAAGCCAAGATCTCAAGCCCGTCAGCTACTTTAAAAATAACATGGCAGCAGTGATCCGAAAACTAAACGAACATCAGGGCACTATGATCATTACCCAAAATGGCGAAGCCAAGGCGGCATTGATCGATATCAAAGCCTATGAGGATCTACAAGAAACCATGGCTATGTTGGAAATGATTGCCCAGGGCAATAAAAGCATCGCCGAAAACCGTTACCGACCGGCTGAGCAAGTGCTCGATAAACTGGACGAGCGCATCGAAAAGGATTTTTCCTGATGCCTTATTCGGTAATATTGCTTGAAGAGGCCATAAAGGACATCGAGACAATTTACAGATACATCCGAAAGTCCGGCAGCAAAACTGCAGCT
>JBAVYC010000701.1:0-3348 GCA_049698595.1 Desulfobacterales bacterium
GAGATAGTCTATACCCCGGCTGAATTGATGATATGCTTTAAATTTGCCCCTAATTTGGCAGGGTTCCGGGTTCATTTAACTTGCCACTATATGGGATTAGTAATTATTTCAGATAGCTAAATGATATCACTACCTCTTTCAGATTTAATATCCGGTTTGGAGTTTATATTCAACCCTTTTTAAACCTCCATATTGATTACCATATTTACTCCCAGTGGGCCTGCATGTGATCCAGCTCCTTGGTGATGTCGGCTGCCAATGGTGCCGGTTGGTGATCCATGGCCTCCCTGGTGAGTTCACGCAGACGCTCTTCAAAGCGTCTGCTGCCGGCTTCCTTCCACTGGTCATACACCATACGTTCGAAAAGCTTTGAATAGTGCACCTTGCGGAAATGGTTCATGGTGTGATCCTCCTGCATATAGTGGCCCCCCGGTCCGACCCGATCGATCAGATCAATTGCCAGGGATTCCGCATTTATGGGCAAGCCGTTCATGAACTGGTTTACATTTTGAAGGATTTCGTTGACCAGCACCATATAGGCCGGCGAGACCAACGATCCGTGGTCCATCCAGCTGCTGCAGTCATGGACCAGGCCGGATCCGATGGCAGCCGCACTGAGGCATTGAAAGGTCGCCTCGGCGGCTGCCTGGGGATCGCAGAATTTAGCATCGGTACTGCCGGCAGTGCCAAAAAAAGGCAATTCGTAAAATTGGGCCATTTGTGCCATAGCCCCGACCATTAAGCTCATCTCGGGTGCCCCGTATGAAAAAATCGAGGTTTGCATGTCCATTATGGTTGTAAAAGCACCGTAGATGAATGGGGCCCCCGGCCGGACGATTTGAGCCAGCACCAGGCCGCTCAAGGATTCAGCACTGCCCTGAACAATGGTACCGGCAAAGGTGGCCGGAGCGGAACCGCAGGCCTGGGGTGCCGGGAAATTTATCAGCGGGATGCCGTGTTCGACCGTGAAAATCATTTTATCCACGGCCGGATCAAAATACTCCAGGGGTGAAATCGGCTCTGAATACTGAACGATTGTCGGTGCCTTTTCAAAGTTATCCCGGCCCCCGCAGATCAGCAGCGCCATTTCATAAATGTCGCGTTCACTGTTGGTGTCCTTGCAGCAAAAGACCAGTGGTTTTTCACAGTAGGTCAGGGCCTGGCGTACAATGACGCGATCGGCGATGTCCGGCGGTTGATCGTCTGCCATACCGATGATCATTGACCACTGGAAATTGGGTAAGGCATCCGCCAGGGTGGCGGTAATGCGGCAATGCTCGCTGGTAAAACGTGTGCGTTCATCCGTAAGGGGGTCCAGATAATCAATGCAATCCAAACTGGGCCCGAACCAGGAGTTGTCGCCTTCCAGAAAAACGGAGCGCTCACCGTTTCGATTGCCCAGCACGACCCGCGAAGGCGCCCGGCGGATGGCGTCCTCGACCATCCAGGAAGGTATGCGCACCCGGTTGCCGTCTACCCGGGCACCGGCTCCGGCCAGCATCTCCACGGCGCGCGGGTGGGTCATCTTGATGCCGGTTCTTTCTAAAACCTCCAAGGTGGCCATGTGGATCCGGGCAATTTGGTCGTCATTAATTACCCGCAATTTTGGCTTGAAATTTAATTCCGGCCGATTCAGGTCCATGATTGTTGCCTCCTTTTGTTTGAGTGTATGCCTACCATCGTCTAATATCGTTGTTCGGAGCAGTGAACAGACGCGAACGTCGAACATCGAACGACCAACATCGAACGTTGAATATTGATGACGCTACGCTTGATCGATTTTAAAACAAGTGAACCGCAGCCTACGGCGAGCCCTTTGGTCGTAAGTTTAGGATCGAGCGGCTCATTCGAGTCGAATTTCGAATAGTAGATTCGCTTTCGGCCTTCGTAGCTGTTTCGGCGGTGAAGGCTTGCTCAGAATTTTAAATTGACAGAATACATTATTCGATGTTGGACGTTCATTTTTTAGTGCACCCCCAATTATGAAACTAAATTGAGTTTATGCCATGATCAGACTGGACGCTTGCGGCCAGGGCCGCGGTTGATCTGCGCCTTGCGTAATGCCCGAAACCATTTAAACCCGCTGCGAATTTATCAACAACAAAACTGAAATATAAATTTGGAATCGATCCGAAAGGTTTCCCCTATTTCTATTTTCCAGAGCAAACGACATTCTCCCGGATACACAAGGTCAACAGCGCGCCTGCCAGGGCCATAACAGCAAAAGATAAAAACACGGCTGTATAAGAATTAAAAATATCGATGATTTTCCCGGAAAGCGGCGTGGTGATAATGCCGGCAATGCTGGTGAAGGTCGTCAGGAATCCCATGCCTGTGGCTGACAATTTTCTTGAAAGAATATCCGAAGGGTAGGCGGCCAGGAGGACGTCCGGCATGATGATCATCAAGCCGACGATAGCCAGCAGGCCTGCAGCCAGGCTGATACTGACCTCGCGGGACAAAAGAAAGGTCGATAGTGCCAGAATGAACATCCCCGCAAGAAGCAGCGGTTTTCGCCGGCCCCCGAAATAGTGGTCCGACAAAAATCCGGCCAGCGGAGACGCAAAGACCCCGGGCAACAGAACAAGGGCGGTGAGCGTGCTGGCACGGTCTACAGACATGGCATAGCCTTCCGTCAGAAAGGACGGGATCCAGACCAGGCAACCGAATTGGACATAAACGAAACAAAAATACACAAGGGCTACCGACCACAGAATGCGATTGCTCAAAACCAGAGACAGCCGTGATCTCGGATCGTTTTCAATCTGCCTTTCCAGCAAAATTTCATCATCAAAGTCGGGAAGTCCTTTCTCGCCGGGATTATCTTTTACCATCATCCAAAACAGCACCGCAACTATTGCCAGCAATACGGGCGGAATGATGAATGAACTGCGCCATCCCAGATGATCACCAAGCCAGCCGGAAAGCCGTATGCCGACACTGCTGCCCGCGGTGACGCAGGTCGCGAAAAATCCGATGGCCGTCGCCCGTCGAGACCGCGGAAACCAGCTGACAATCAGTTTCAGGGATGAGGTCCAGCCCATGGACTGGCCCAGACCGTTCGCCAATTGGCCTAGTGAGAGAATGCCGAAAGAGGTTGCCTGGCTGAAGATAAGATTGCCGGCGATGGAGATGACCGCGCCCCAGGTAAGGGTTTTTCTTGGACCGAAGCGATCCCCCAGAAATCCCGCCGGCAATTGAAATATCGTGTAGGAAATGAAAAATTGGGCCATCAGCCAACCGGCCTGGGTATTGGAAATACCGAGGTCGGCTCTGAGAAGGGGAATCATGGGGGAGTAGTTGAAGCGGTTCACATAGTACGTGCCGAATAAGAGCCAGGTGAGAAAG
>JBAVYC010000702.1:0-1566 GCA_049698595.1 Desulfobacterales bacterium
GGCTAAAATATGCATAATCGACAAACTACGAAGCTATAAGTCCAAATAAGACTATTTCTAAAAACACGTCCGGTCAACCTCCGGCTCGACGATTTAATATGGAAAAAATTTTTTGTTTCCGGCATGGCTGACTCAGCTTCAACTGGTACTATTTTAATACGTGAGATTAAATTTTGTCAAGCATGCAGGCATAGTGGATCAAAGCAGCCATGGCGCGGGAGGCCCGCTCGGGGGAAGGTAATACCGGAACACCATATTGCAAAAGTTTTCGGACAGACAACTCTTCATGGCTTTGAAACGTAAAACCAACCAGCGGCTTTTGATGTTTTTTAATCAAGCCAGCCAGAGTCCGGCCGTGATCGTCGAAAAGTTTCTCGGTCAGACGCGGAATCTCCTTCTCGGCTATCCCCATGCCTGCCATGGTACGCCGAATACTCGTGCCGGGCGCTAAAAAATAGATCAGCACCCCGTCAGTCCGGCGGTCCCCAAGTAGCGCATCCGGGATGCGGTCATAAAAATCCAAGGGGTTTTTGGAAAAGGTCACGTCGACCGGATTGTTCAGGCTGCCGGTGTGGGGCACCATGGGTGCGATCTTTTCCTGTGTTTGTTTTGATAATTGCGGCAGCTCCAAACCCGCCCGGCTGCAAGCATCGGCCGCCGCAGCACCGGGCCCGCCGGAATGGGTCTGAACAATTACGCGGTTGCCTCCGGGTCGTGGGCATGTTCCCAGAACCCAGCAATAGTCAAAAAGCTCCGGAATAGAATAGGCCCGGATGACACCGCTTTGCCTGAACACACCGTCATAGAGTGCGTCCGGACCCGCCAGGGCGCCGGTATGGGAAAGGCCGGCCCGTTTGCCGGCTTCCGATCCCCCCACGTAAAAAGCCACAATGGGTTTGTGGGGCACAATAGACCGGGCAACGTCGATAAATTCTCGCCCCCGCCGGATCGTTTCGATATAAAGTCCGATTACCCGGGTATGCGGGCAGCCAGCCAGATACGCCATGCAATCGACAATGTCCAGGTTGGCTTCGTTGCCCACACTGATCCCGCTGGAAAACCCGAGACCCAACCGATTCAGGTAGCCAAACATTTGGGTGATGAGGCTGCCGCTCTGAGAAGCCAGACCGATAAATCCCTGCCGGCCTTCAAAGGGCAGAAACGTGACGTTGAATTTATGATGCGGGTTCGCAACCCCCAGGCAGTTGGGCCCTAAGAAACGCATGCCGAATCGGTCGGCTATCGTTAGCAGTTTTTTTTCGAGTTCAACCCCCTCCCCGCCGATTTCTTTAAAGCCGCCGGACACCACAATGGCATGCTTGATGCCTTTTTTGCCGCAGTCTTCCAGCGCTTGAGGCACAATCCGGGTGGGCAATACCAGTACTGCCAGGTCGGGTACTTCCGGTAATTCCGCCACCCTCTGATAGGCTTTAAGCTCTAAAACTTGCTTCTCTTGCGGGTGGATCGGATAGATTTTTCCCTCGAATCCTGAGGATAAAAGCGAATTCAGCTGATTGGTCCCCATGGCCGAAAACCGGTTCGAAGCCCCGAAGAAAACGATACTGC
>JBAVYC010000703.1:0-3725 GCA_049698595.1 Desulfobacterales bacterium
CACTGATAATACTCTGTTTTTTCTCATTTTATCCTCCTTTCTCGGTAATGATATGGTATTGTGGTTTCGTAACTATCACATCCTATTTTCCAGTGCAAGTAGCACATTGTATTTGGCAGGGGAACGTCAACCTCGGCCTCACTTGATTCAGGTGGGAGAGATTTGGTTGCCCGGGTACGGCCCTAAAATCCCAAATCACAATACTCAAAATTCAAACAAATCCCAAATATCAATATATAATGACCAAAACAGGGTTAGAATTTAGGTTATTTCAAAATCAGGTTCATACGAGCGTCGCTGCTGGAATGAAGTCTTGAACGAGGTGTCAATTCTCAGGATTAGATTGGCAATCCAATTACAATAGATTTGAAAGCGGGCTAAATTTTATTGACATATCATCCGTTATCTTTTAGGCAAGCTATTGTGAAAGGTGAAAGGTGAAAGGCCAAAGGTGAAAGGCGAGGGTCGAAGGTCGATGGATGTTCCACACGGCCGGATTTGCTTAATTTATTTACAGAGGATAGGTTGAAAAATTGAAAAATATTCTCAGCTTGAAATGTCTTGTCTGCGGCAAGCAGTATAGTCCCGATGAGATCGATTATGTCTGTCCGCATCATGGGGACCAAGGGGTCCTTGACGTTCAGTACGATTATAATTTCATTGGGCGGCAGATCAGCAGGGAAACTCTTTCGCGTTCCAACGACCTTACCATCTGGCGTTACAAGCCCATGCTGCCGGTTCAACCCGACGCCAAGGTACCACCCCTTTCCGTGGGCTGGACACCTTTATATCCCGCGCCACGTCTGGCCTCGAATCTGGGGCTCAAGACGGTATGGGTCAAAGATGACGGACTTGAGCCGACGGGATCTTTCAAAGACCGGGCCAGCGCCATTGCTGTGGTTAAAGCCCTGGAAAAGGACGCTCGGATCATCACCACGGCCAGTACCGGCAACGCCGCGGCGGCCTTAAGCGGTCTGTGCGCCAGCGTGGGTCAGATGAACGTGATTTTCGTACCGGAAACCGCCCCCCAGGCCAAAATTGCTCAGCTGCTGGTTTTCGGCTCCCGGGTCATTCTTGTAAAAGGGTCCTATGATGACGCCTTCGAGCTTTGCCTCAAGGCTGCTAAAACCTATGGCTGGTACAACCGCAACTCCGGCTATAACCCCTATATGACCGAGGGCAAAAAGACTGCCGCCTATGAGATCTGTGAACAGCTCGAGTGGGAAGCGCCGGACCGTATTTTTGTCTCCGTGGGTGACGGTTGTATCATCGGGGGGCTGCACAAGGGGTTAAAGGACCTGCTCGCATTGGGCTGGATTGACAAAATGCCGAAGTTGATGGGTGTGCAGGCAGCGGGCAGCAATTATCTGTATACGGCCTGGAAAAACGGTGAGGATATCCTCACCAAGCCGCCGATAATTGCTCAAACCGTTGCCGACAGCATCAGCGCCGGTTTGCCCAGCGACCGCATCAAGGCGCTGGCTGCCGTAACGGAGACCGGCGGTGCTTACATTTGCCTTTCGGATGACGAGATTTTGGCCGCAATTCCGGAATTGGCCCGCAGCACCGGGGTTTTTGCCGAACCTGCCGGAGCGGCCGCCTACGCCGGCCTGGTGAAAGCGGTGGATAAGCGACTGGTTTCCCCAGATGAGAAGATTGTCGTGCTCAACACCGGCAACGGGCTGAAGGATGTGGCTGGCGCCATGCAGGCGGTGGATCTTGTAAAAACCAGGCCGTTTCGGGTTATGCCGGATTTGGCAGCGCTCAAGCGGGTGGTGGCGGGATGGGGTGAGGATTGAAGATTTTCGATTGAATATTGAATATTTAAGGAATGCTGTCGATTTTAATTTTGTGTTTTTTGCGCCTTTTTGCGGCCATATCAAGATTGAATATTTAAGGAGAAACGATTGTGATAGATTTAAGTGTAAATCCCCAGGCACTCGAAAGGGCCGTCCAAAGGGCCCGGGAAAGAAACATCATTATCCCCACGTTAAAGCAGCAGCGTGACCCCGGCCTGATTCCAGACACGGTCGTCTCCCGGTTGAAAAACATCGGCCTGTGGGATATCGATCCCCTGAACCTGTTTCGCATCACCTGGCACAACGAGCCCGTTGTCCACGGCGGCGGTTTTGGCGGCGTTAATTTTATCGAATTTCCCCGGGAGCTGACCGGTGTAAAGGCCCGGATCGTCGCTCCCGTCGGCAAATGGTTTCCCACCGGGGCGCACAAGGTCGGCGCCGCCTTCGGCTGTCTGGTTCCGCGGCTGGTAACCGGCCAATTCGATCCCAGCACCCAGAAAGCCGTATGGCCGTCCACCGGCAACTACTGCCGTGGCGGGGCTTACGACGCCACATTATTGGGCTGCGCGTCGATCGCAATTCTCCCGGAAGAAATGAGTCAGGAGCGTTTTGACTGGCTGGCCTCAGTGGCCGGTGAAACCATCAAAACACCGGGCAGCGAAAGCAATGTCAAAGAAATTTTCGACAAATGCTGGGAGTTGCGGAAATCCGGTGAGGATCTTGTTATCTTCAATCAATTTGACGAGTTCGGCAACTATCTGTGGCACCACGAGATCACCGGTCCGGCCATGATCGAGGTGCTCGAGGCTATCATGGGACCCGGCGATAGGTTCAGGGGGATAATTTCGGCCACCGGTTCCGGCGGCACCATTGCCTGCGGCGATTATCTCAAAAAGCGCTTTCCATTGAGCAAGATCGTCGCTGTCGAAGCGCTGCAATGCCCGACCCTGCTGCAAAACGGCTTTGGCGCCCACCGCATCGAGGGCATCGGCGACAAACATGTGCCCTGGATTCACAACACCAAGAATACGGACATGGTCATCGCCGTGGACGACGAGACCCCGATCAGTCTGATGAGACTGTTTAATGAAGCGGCCGGCAAACACTATCTGGTGTCAAAAGGTGCCCCCGAACCACTGGTCGACGAACTGAACCTGCTGGGAATTTCCTGCATCGGCAACCTTGTCGGGGCGATCAAATTCGCTCGGTACTACGAATTGGATGAACATGACATCGTGCTGACGGTGCTGACCGACTCCATGGAAATGTATGACAGCCGGTTGCGTGAACTGACCGAAGAGCACGGCGAATTTAGTGAAAAAAATGCCGCGGCCGTCTACGCCCAACACCTTCAGGGGATCACCATCGACAATATGGAAGAACTCACCTATTACGGCCGCAAGCGCATTCACAACCTCAAGTACTACACCTGGGTTGAGCAGCAGGGCAAGACCTACGAGGAAATTCAGCAGCAGTGGTATAATGACGACTACTGGGAAAGCATCCCGGCCTGTGTGGATCAAATCGACGCGCTGATCGAGGAATTCAACGCCAAAACCGGTTTGCTGAATATATAACCGCTCACGGGTTTAGAGGTTCAGTGTTTAGCCCGGCCCATGGCCTGAAGAAAGATAAACATAAATTGAGAGTATAGGAATTTCTATTTTGGGGACACGGATGAACACGGATTACCAGGATGTGAAAATCTAAAAAAAAAACCAAATATCTATGGAAATCTGTGAAGATCTGTGTCCTAATTTAACCTGTTGATATCTGCTGCCTGTTGAACAAATCTGTTCAACAGCAATTCCGAAGTTACAAATTATAAAACCCAGACGACTGCAGCTAGTACTCCTATGCCCGAAAGTACACAAAGTTGATATTTAATTGTAGTTTAAATTTTATAGCTGTCGCCCACTGTTTTTG
>JBAVYC010000704.1:0-11926 GCA_049698595.1 Desulfobacterales bacterium
TCTTTGACATCGCTGAAAAGGATCAGGTACAGCAGGGCATCCGGAAGATTCAACAAGAACTGGGAGGCATCGATATCCTGGTCAACAATGCTGGAATTGTAAATAATATTGCCCCGCTGACCAAAATGACCCATGACGCCTGGTCCAGGGAGATTGCCGTCAATCTCAGCGGTACCTTTAACATGATTAAAGCCGTCATCGGTCCCATGATCGAAAAGAAATGGGGCCGAATTATCAATTTTTCCTCGCTGGGAGCAACCGGAGGACTTCACTTCCAGATAGGTTATGCTGCCAGCAAAGCCGGGTTGCTCGGCTTGACCAAAACGGTTGCCCTTGAACATGCCAGGGACGGAATTACCTGCAATGCGGTCGTGCCCGGCTTGATCGGCACGGAACTTGTCCATCAAATGCCCGACGAGATAAAACAGGGCGCCCTGGCCAATATTCCGGCGCGCCGTATCGGGTTGATGGAGGAAGTCAGCCATCTGGTTGCATTTTTGGCATCGGACCGCGCGGGATATATCAATGGCGAAGAGATCCATATCGATGGCGGCATGAGATTGAATGTCAGCACCCTGGGCAGCCGGAAAGCGCTAAAAGACAAGGGTTTCGCTTAACACCTAAAGCCTAACCCGGATCCGCCTCTGGAGGGCAAAGAGTGGACAATTAAGACTCTGATAGAAATATCTTAGTTTAACAAAAGAAAGAATTCCGATCCAACTCAATGAACTCGATAAACTCAATAAACTTAATCAACTCAATCAACTTAATTTACGCTGGATTTTGGAGAAGGTAATAATGACAACTTATACTCGTTCCGGAATTCCATTAAAACCGGTATACGGTCCCGAGGACACCAAAAATTTAGACTACCAAAAGAACCTCAACAGTCCGGGCACATTCCCTTACACCCGGGGAAGAAGTGCTAAAACCGCCGGGGCCTGGATTCAACGGGAACTGTCCGGTGAGGGGGAGCCGTCGCGGTCAAATGAACAACTCAAATACCTCATCGACAAGGGTCAGATGGGAGTTGATGTCATCGGCGACAGCCCCACCATGGCCCTTTTGGATCCGGATCATCCGCTGGCGCTGAACACGCTGGGAACACAGGGTGTCTCATTGTGCTGTCTGCAGGATTACAGAGAGTTGTTTAAGGATCTGCCGCTTGACCGGATTTCAGTGTCAAGTTCGGTTCCGCCGGCGTTTGCGCTGGCGGGCCTTTATCTGGCGGCAAAAGAGTATGGTTTTGCACCGAACAGGCTGCGCGGATCGGTACTGCAAACACCCTTCTACGCCGAAGACTGCGGATATGCCATGCATCTGCCATTTTCGCTTAGATTGAGAATGGCCGGTGATTGCATCGAATTTTGCGCCAAAGAGATGCCCAAGTTTCATTCCTTTGTGGAAGACACCTATTTTTTCAGTGAAGCCGGTTTAAATGCGGTTGAAGAGATGGCCCTGGGGTTTATTGAGATTCGGCATATTGTACGGCAATTGCTGAGACGGGGTGTCGACATCGACAGTTTTGCACCGCGCATCGCCATTTTGGTGAATTGCAGCATGGATTTTTTTGAAGAGATCGCCAAAATCAGGGCCACCCGGCGGCTGTTTGCCGGAATGATGAAAGCGGAATTCGGCGCCAAAGATCCGCGTTCGCTGGCGGTTGTCATCACTTCCCACACGTCCGGCCTATCGCTTACCGCCCAGCAGCCTTTTAATAATATTGTGCGGGGCGCCATCCAGGCCGCATCCCTGGCCATGGCGGGAGTCCAGGCCATGGAGATTTCGGCCTTTGACGAAGCCTATCGCACGCCCAGTCCCGAATCTCATCTGGTCGGCCTGAGAACCCAGCAGGTTGTTCATCTGGAGTCCAATATTGCGGCGGTGCAGGATCCGCTGGGAGGCTCTTATTTTATTGAAAGTCTGACAGATGAAATGGAAAAACGGATTGTTGATTTGATTGAAGATATCGAATCCAAAGGTGATCCGGCGACGCTATCGGAAAAGGGGTGGTTTAAGAAATTCTTTGAAAACAGCATGGTACGCTACCACCAGCAGATCGGCAAGGGTGAATTGGCGAGAGTCGGGCTAAACGTACATCAGATCCCTGATCATGAAGATACCCTTCTCAAAGAAATAAGCGAAGGCAAAATCGAACCCTACCGGGAACGGGCCGAAAAAATAAAAGAATACAAACGCAATAGAGATTCAAACCAGCTAAAAGCCGTTTTGCAGGACCTTTATCAAAGTTCAAAATCAGAAAATGAAAATATTTTGCCGGCGATCATAACGGCTACCAAAGCCGGTGCAACCATGGGGGAAATTGCCGGAGTTCTCCGACAGGCTTATGATTACCCATATGATCCCCATGGCTTGATCGAACCTCCGGTGGAAAAGGAATTTGAATGAAAAAAATAAGAGTACTCATCGGAATCTTAGGTTTGGACCAGCATGATCTGGGCGCTGTCGGCATTTCACGGATGCTCAGAGATGCCGGCATGGAGGTGATTTATGCCGGAAAATTCAACCTCCCACCCATAATCGTCAAAGCAGGCATTGAGGAAAATGTTGATCTCATCGGTTTGAGTTGCCATTCCTGGGAGTATCTATATTACCTTCCCGAACTCCTCGACCTTCTCAAAAAGGAAAAATTAGACATACCGGTTATTGTTGGCGGTTCCGTCATATCCCCCAAAGACGGCAAATCCCTGATTGAGATGGGGGTCGCAGCCGCCTTTGGGTCCTCAGCAACCAGTGAAGAAATGATCGAATGCATTAAAAGTTTGGTATAGGCTTTCAGCTAATGCTTTTGGCCCGCCGTATGTATCGTGAATCTTTAGGAATGCATGATCTGTATCGCGACTGGGTCACCCATCTGTTAACCTTTATCGGCGAGCGCTATGGCGACGATATTTTGGGGCAAGCCCTGCAGGAGACGGTCAGCGGCTACACCCGGCGCCTGGCCAAACATTATGCCGCTAAAGACACCCGCAGTAAAATTGCAATACTGCTGGCCGGGCTGCGCGGACATCTGCAGCCCTTTGATATTGATGATGAACGTCGAAAAACGATTAACGAATAACAATTAACTTCTAATTGAGCATCTTTTCGCTCAATTAGAAAAGCGGAGGGATACTTATGGAATACCAAAATATACTTTATGAAGAAGAGGCTCATGTTGTGACGATCACCCTTAACCGTCCGGCAGTTCACAACTGTATTAATCATGAAACCAACCTGGAATTGCAGCACGCCTGGAAGAAATTTAGAGACGACGAAAATGCCTTTGTTGCCATATTCACAGGGGCCGGCGACAAAGCTTTTTCGGCCGGCTGGGATCTCAATGATGCAGCCGCAATGGAGTCCATGGGCACTTATGATCAGTTTCGGGTCGTGGTACATAACAGTGAAGGCTACTGCGGTTACACTAAAAAATTTGATATCTTTAAGCCCATTATCGCCGCCGTAAACGGATATGCCTTTGCCGCCGGCCTGGAATCCTGCCTGCTGGCGGATATCCGGATTGCTTCTGAGAACGCTCAGTTTGGCGCCACCGAAAGACGCTGGAACATTGTGGCCGGTGACGGGCTGTGTGTGCGGTTGCCCCTGGTGGTCGGCTACTCCCGCGCCCTGGAATTAATCATCACCGGTAAACGCATTGATGCCGCGGAAGCGTACCGCATCGGACTGGTTAATGAAATCGTGCCGCAGGTCAATCTGATGGAGCGCACCAGAGAATTGGCCCATCAGATCTGCGAGCTGCCCCAGGGCTCAATCCGCACGGACAAAGAAACCGTAGTGCGCGGGGTCGGGCGGACCGTCGAGGAACGCACGTTTATCGAAACCGAAGGCCTTATGAGCATGTTTATGCGGCCGGACAAACACACCGAAGGCGCCCGCGCCTTTATTCAAAAACGCAAGCCGGAGTGGAAGGGACATGGGCTGTAGTCTTAATACAGATCTCGTAACTTTCTCTTAAAATGAGTCAACTTTTTTGGACACGATCTATGTCTATTTGCGCCAAATTGAGGGATTTAGGGATTGGGGAGATTAGCATGGATATCCAAAAAGTTACTGTGATCGGTGCCCGGTATCATGGGTGCGGGTATCGCGCAGATTTGCGCTCGGCAAGATTTGGCGGTAACCCTCGTAGATGTGTCGCAGGAGACCCTTGTGCGGGGAATTGACTCCATCGATAGCAGCCTTCAGCAGGCGGTATCCAAAGGCCAATTATCTCCCGCAGACATGCAGCGAATTTTAGGGAATATCAGCACTGCCGCCGACAGTCAGAAGGCTGCTGCCAATGCAGATTTGATCATCGAGGCCGTGTCGGAGAATATTGACCTTAAAAAAAAGCTGTTTGCGGAATTTGACCGGATCGCTCCCGAGCATACGGTTTTTGCCAGTAATACCTCCTCGCTCAGCATCACTGAAATGGGCGCTGCCACCCAAAGGCCGGACAAAATGATCGGCATTCACTTCTTCAGCCCGGTCCCTTTAATTAAATCCGTGGAGGTCATCAAGGGATTTCGGACCTCGGATGAAACCGTAAACGTTATTTTAGTGTTTTTGGGCAAAATTAAGAAGGAACCGATATTCGCTCCGGTAAGGGCGTTTATGAATACGACAAATAGAGAATCCGGGTCCGGAAAACCCGGTTTTTATTTAACCCAGGAGGGACGTGACTTCATCCAATCTGAGCATAACCGCAACAAATCTACTTGAAGGCCCCTAATTCCTGCCATAGTCTGCTTTAACCTTCGCCCGATCAATGGATCCGTCCGCGGTTTTAGGAAGCTCTGAAACATAGGTTATATAGCGGGGTTTCTTGTAACGGGCAATCTTTGATGCCACGAATTCAGCCAGCTCCGCTTGCGCCAGGCTTTCGTCTTTTTGCAAAACGCATACTGCTTTTACGGCCTCACCCCATTGTTCATCTGCCACCCCGATGACACATGCCTCTGTGACGCGTGGGTGTTCCAGAATGGCCATTTCAACTTCAGAGGGATACACGTTCTCGCCGCCGGATTTTATCAGCTCTTTTTCCGGCATGCGACCGGCATAAAACAGATAGCCGTCTTCATCCAGGCGCCCCATATCCCCGGTATGATGCCATCCATTGCGAAAGGCATATTCGGTCTCTTTGGCCAGATTCCAATAACCCCTGAATACCACCGGCCCCCTGATCACGATTTCCCCGGTTTCACCTGTTTTTACCATGTTGCCGGACTCATCCATGACTTCCATTTCAGTCAAGACGCCCGGGATTCCAGCAGCTCCCGGTTTTTCCCGGTAAACACCATAGGAGATGATGCCCGTGGTTTCGGTCTGCCCGAAACCCGTCCAGAACGTTCCGCCGGTTTGCGATTCATATTGCTGAATAGTCTCGGGGGTGTCCAATCCTCCCACAATTCTCAAACTGGTAAGATCATAGTTCAGCTCTTTGTTACGTTCCAGCAGCGTTGACAGGATCGGGGGAAATACCGGTATCATGGACACCTTATCCTCCTGAATGTGTTTGAGCGCCATAGCGGGATCAAACTTGGGCAGAATCACATTCGATCCGCCGGCATGGATGAGATTCAGGCAGGCACCCAGACCGGCAATATGAAACAGCGGCAGTATGCACAAATGACAGTCCTCGGGGGATAAACCCCAGACAACTATGCTTTGAATGTTGGCAGCGATCAAATTTTGATGGGTCAGTACACCACCTCTGGGTTTTCCGGCAACCGCCGCAGTGTGGATAATCAGGTAATCATCCCGGTCACTGACTTCAACTTCAGCACCGTCGCTGGAGCTTTCCAGTAAATCCTGAAATGACGCAAACTCGCCTGCGGCAGGCCCAAGGGCATAAGCCTTTTTGACAAAATCAAATTTGGCCAGCAAGGATGCAGCCAGATCCTGAAACTCTGCGCCGGCAACCAGGAGTTTGGGTGTTGAATCGGAAATGTTGTATGCCACCTCTTCCGGTTGCAGGCGCCAGTTGACCGGCAGCATGATGGCACCGATTTTTGCGGCAGCCCCGTATAAATACACAAATTCCAGACAGTTTTGGGCAAGCACCCCCAGGCGATCTCCTTTTTCAACACCGGCTTGTTGTAAGCCTGCGGCGAGACGGTCAACAATATCGAGAAATTGCTGATTGGTAATCTTTACATCACCGGATATCAGGGCCGTACGATCAGAATGAAATTTGGCATTGCGTTTGATAAGATGATAAATGGTGAAATCATAAAGTCCCATCTGCCCTCCCCTTTCTTCGGATATCGTTAAAAAGATAGTTTAGTTGATCTACAGGATGTTATAAAGCCACAGTTAACAGCTTCTCCGATTGACCATTTGTCCAATCTCATCTAATGTAGAAATAATAGAGATTTCGATTACAAGGAACAGTTGGCTGTATGAAGCCAGATATGATATCAGAGAATTGCCCCGATCTCAGGTAATTCAGGATGGCTTCCGGCATACCGCCCACCAACAACTATTCCCGCTGTCTATCCAACAGTTTTTTTGAATGGTTTTCGGTATATTATATTTCGTTCAATATCAACTTGTTTTCTTCAGCAAACAAGCGAACCAGGGTTGATTTCCCAACCTGCCGAGCTCCCCGCATTACCAGTGGTTTTCTCTGATCATTTTTAATCCATTTTTTCAAATGTTGCGCAGCTACCCGTTGCATATTCCCCCCTACGTTTGATATACACCCTTTTTTCATACATATCATGTTCGTAAAAAGGGTATATGTCAAGCTTGGTATATAGTGGCAAAATCTTGCGGACGGATTATAGGATGTCCCCAATGTCCATACTTTTTTTATTTTATGCATTGCAAAAATTCAGAACATGCATCGCCACTGACTGAAGGGCATTGACATGCAATAGATACCAACATAATATAGTAGCATACATTTTAAAAGGAGTTTTATTATGACAACCGTACAAAAAAGCATCCGTTTGCCGGAAGAAGCGGTAAAAGAAATTGAAGCTTTGGCTTCGGGTACGGGTAAAGACTTTTCAGGTATAGCCAGAGATCTGCTCATCGAGGCGGTAAAGATGAGAAAATGTCCCGGGATAACTTTCGCAGATGGTCCAACTGGAAGGCGAGCCAGAATTGCGGGCACCGGCATAGATATTTGGGAATTAATCGCCACATTCAAGGGCTTAGGTGAGAATTACGATAAACTGAAAAAAACTTATCACTGGTTAAGTGATCATCAGATCCGATCGGCTCTCTCTTATTATGTACTTTATCCTGATGATATCGAGGAAAGAATCATCCGCAATGAGGATATCACCAAGGAGCAAGTAATTAAACGGTTCCCATTTTTATCAAAACCGGCAGGAAAGAAGTGAAACTTTATCTGGATGAAGATATTAGCCCTAAGGTCTCCGAAATCTTAATAAAAAAGGGAATGGACGCGGTTAGCGCCCATGAGACCGGTATGCTTGAAGCGTCTGATGATGATCAGCTCGCATTTGCGGCCGCTGCAGGACGAGCAATGGTGACCAGAAACAGGAATGATTTTATCGCTCTAACTGTGCAATTCTTTAATGATCTGAAACCGCATAAAGGACTTATCATTGTTCCTTACACGATACCAGGGTCCGAGTTTAGTAAGTTAGCAGCGCTACTGATGAAACAGTCTAAAGCGCATCCCCAAGGTTTGGAATCCTATACCATCGAATTTCTTCCGAGCATATAGGAATCTGATTCTTTTAAATCCAAATTTGACCGAACTAACCTGGGTGTTTGAGCAGATTCGTGATGAACAATCCTTTTCGATACGGAAACCTAATAATGCGCACCTCCCAAGCGACTGCCGAAGTCAGTCTTACGCGGTTTCGAACCCCGCTGGGACTACCAATAATAATTTATGTAGGCTATATTATTTTTTGTAGCCTTTTTATTTTCTATCAGAACGTGTCTAATAGCTGCGATTTTGTTTTATCGTAATCTTCTTGAGTAATTAGCCCTTTTTTCAATAAACTGTTTAGCTTAGATAACTTTTTTTCAATATCCTCTTCAGCATTGATTGTAGGCCGTATTTTCGAATTAGAATCAACCAGGCCATTTAATAAATCGATGATATCTGACTCGTATTCTGTTAGCAAGTCCTCGGTGGTTCCCCCGGCGAGTCTCATGTGGCCGGTTTTTTTGGATAAATAATAGCTTAACCATACAATTTTTGAAGTGCCCAAATCCTCCATCCATTTAATGTACAGGATATCACTGCCATTGACCCTCCTGATGTCCTCACTAACGATGCTGCCCCTCCCCGTTGACAGTGATTCCGTCAGGGTTTTATGCAGAATCTCAAAGTCTGTCGGCGTATGGATCTCTTGAATTATGGCCATTGATTCACCGGAATTATGCCTGAGCACATGGCTCAGGCCTGTGCCCTGGCTTCCCAGCATATTCCTGAAATCTATAAACACCGTGTCGTTAGAATCGTAGACCTCCCATTTATTTTTATCGACCCATAGTGCATAGTCGACCTTTTCACCTTTTATTAATTTGGTGGAATCTTTAGGCTTCGAATATTGAATGGCGGACTTACCGATTTCAACCTGCGTATTTACACCGCTACAACAAAAAATAAATCCGAAACTGAGCGCTATGAAAAAAAATAAGTTTTGGGGCTTCATTTAGTGCCTCTATTTGGTTAAAATGGTCTCTTTAAAACTGATTGGTTTGTGGGCGCTAAAAATACTGGGTCATATGAATTAAAATGAAGAAATTCAATCAGTGCTGTTTAATTATCGGCAAAATCGGGGGAAACTTAAATGGGATATGTAACCATAGAACCTAAGCGTTCTGCCTTCAGGAATATTTTAGACATGTCCCCGGAAAGGATATCCTAAAAGTTCTCTGGGTCGCTCCCGGAAAGAGCAGCCTTCGGGAGTTTCTGAAGTAAGGCCATGGCTTTTACACCGAAAACTCATGGACCGATGATAGGGGGGCGTGGCCCCGTTGCGGGAAACGCTTAGAAATTTAAGAAAGGTCAGCCAATTAAAGGCTGGCTTTTATATATTGCAAAAATTACTTTTATTGTTCAGCTGATTTTGTTAAAAAACGATCATCAAACAAGCGAACGGATATTTCTTCTCTGCAACCCTACCCTGAAAAATTCCTTATGCATCCGGTAAGACTGAAAACAAATTCATATGATTAAAAAATTCCTCATCTTCAGCACGCTGATTCTATTAATGGCTCTTATAGGGGTCATTATCTACGGCTGGCACCTTGCGGGGAAAGTGGAGGCGAGATTTTCATCGCGCCGATGGAGCATACCGTCAAAGGTTTTCTCGGATACAATGCTGGTTTACCCCGGTCAGCACATTAAGCGCAGGCCATTTCAAGAAAAATTCGTGCGCTTGGGATATCACAAAGTCTCCGGGTTACCGAAAAAAAAAGGAGACCTGCAAACCAGCCGCGAAGGCCTGCGCGTTTTTCTATATGACCTCAAGACGCCTTGGAAAAACAGGGCCGGATTCCCGGTGCATATCCATTTTGGTGCAGATAGCATTAAGTCCATTACCCGCCAAGACAATGGGAAACCCGTCTCCCTTTTAGAAATTGAGCCGGAAGAAATCATGCTTTTTTTCGGCCGCGAACGGGAGCGTCGACGGCTGGTGTCAATTCAAAAGGTCCCTGAACATTTTATCCAGGCTGTGTTGGCCGCCGAAGACCACCGGTTTTTTCAGCACTGGGGCATTGATCCGCGCGGAATTCTGCGCGCATTGATTACAAATTTGCGGCACGGCGCCATTCGGCAGGGGGGCTCAACCATTACCCAACAGCTTGCCAAGAATTATTTCCTGACCCCGGATAGAAGCCTGGCACGCAAATTTCAAGAAGCGCTGCTTGCCTTGGTAATGGAATCCAAGTACTCAAAGCACGACATCCTGGAAATCTATTTAAATGAAATATATTTAGGACAGAAAGGATCGGTAGCGGTCAACGGCATTGGCGAAGCCGCTAATTATTATTTTGCAAAACCTGTTCAGGAACTCTCTCTTTCAGAAGCGGCGACAATCGCCGGCCTGATTAAGGCACCGAACCACTATTCACCCTACATAGACAAAACGGCCTGCCGGAAGCGCAGGAATGTTATCTTAAAGGCGATGCATAGCCGGGGCTGGATTTCTGATGTTCAGCTTCAGGAGCACACCAAAACACCCGTCGTCACGTCAGGCTACACGATCTATGGAAAACAAGCCCCTTATTTTATGGATTACCTGGCCCAACAACTCACCACGCTCTACAAACCTGAGGAGTTGGTGAGTCTCGGACTTTCAATTTATACCACGCTGGACTCACAGGTTCAAATAGCTGCCGAAAATGCACTGAGAAGTGAGTTGTCGCGCCTGGAAAATAAAGCCGCTGCCTTGAAGCGCAAATCGTCCGACAAAAAACTCCAGGGGGCCGTAGTTGTCATGCAGCCGAAGACCGGCCATATCCTGGCGATGGTGGGCGGGCGCAATTACAGCAAAAGTCAATTCAATCGTATCACCCAGTCTCGCCGCCAGCCCGGCAGCGCCTTTAAACCGTTCGTTTATGTGACCGCGCTGGATACATTTACCCCCATCACGATGCTTTCCAACACACCCAAAACATATAATGTCGATGGGAAGACCTGGGCACCCAAAAATTTTGAACGCCATGCAAAAAAACAGGTCAGCGTCCGAACTGCACTTGAAAATTCCGACAACCTGGCCACAGTAGATCTGGCCCTGAAGATCGGGCTGCAACCAATCATTGAGACTGCGACCCGCTTCGGCTTTTCAACCCCGTTTAAACCCTACCCTTCCCTCGCGCTGGGTGCCTTTGAAGTAATTCCATTAGAGCTGGCCCGGGCATATTGTGCATTTGCGGCCGGCGGCATGATACCCTTCCCTTTGGGTTTAAAGGCCGTAGTCAATGAAAACGGCCATGTGCTCGAACGCAAACATTTAAAAATCGAGCGCATGATTTCTCCTTCAAAAGCTTTTATGATAACTTCTCTGTTGCGTGGTGTGGTCGAAACCGGCACCGGGCGAACACTTGGCAACAGAGGAATCAGGTGGCCGGTGGCCGCCAAAACCGGCACGACCAATAACTTCCGGGATGCCTGGTTCATCGGGTATACACCGGACATTCTGGCCCTTGTCTGGGTCGGCTTCGACAATGGCGACTCCATCAAGGCTACCGGCGCCCAGGCCGCCCTTCCCATCTGGGCGGAGTTGATGAAGACGATTCCGCACCAAATTTCCCAAAATGACTTCCGGGTGCCGGATGGAATCGTTACAAGGATGATATGCAACGAAAACGGCAAACCGGTGGTATCACAAAATTGCGCCAAGCCAAGGAAAGAATTTTTCCTGGCGGAAAATGCGCCGCCGGAATCTCGCCCTCAGGGATCGATTCAGGGGGTTTTCGAAAAACTTATCAAGGGAATTAAAGATATCTTCAATGGAGACTAAATCGAAAAGGTTACTGATTTCATGTATAGCTATTGTTTTGTTTTCAGGGTGCGTCAAGCAAATAGCCCATGAGGAGACGCGGCAGCATAGTCCGCGGGAAAAAGCATCACTTCAGCTTACCGAAGAAGGCCGGCAGCTTCTGGCAGAAGGCCAACCGGACCAGGCTATCAGGCTACTTGAACAGGCGATCGGCCTTAATCCCGACAGCGGCCAGTGCTACTACTATCTTGCCGAAGCATGGTTTCAAAAGGGCAACTTTGGGGAAGCCAGACAATTTAACCGCCTGGCTAAAAATTATCTGAAAAAAGACAAAGGTTGGCAAACCCGGGTGGCAAATCAAGCGGACAGAATTGCGGGCTTGGATAAGTAGTCTATCTTAAATCTTATATAAAACTTCATTTCAAAAGTTGGAGTTGGTTCTATCCTTGGCCACTTTGCATTTTGTAGGTTGGGTTGAGCCT
>JBAVYC010000705.1:0-2521 GCA_049698595.1 Desulfobacterales bacterium
GACAAAATGGTATATAGACCGGCAAGCTTAAGGGTACCAATCAATTTGTTTCTCCATGTTCGGTTGAATACGGCATCGATTAAAAATTTCTTAAAAATGAATGTCGTTTAATAAAATTAAAAGGAAAAGAAAAAATGGAATCATCCCCGTTGAAGGAAATAGCGAGTGAGCTGCCATTTTTCAAAACGGTAAATGAACGGGAGAAACTGTTGGGAGTGGTGGGTGCTCTGGTGCTGCGGCAGATAAGTCTCAGCAAAGCTGCCGAAATCATGGGAATGGGAAAGGAAGCCTTTCTTGAATGACTTGATGCCATGAGAGTGGAATTTTCCTGTCTTGAGGATAACGATGTCGAAACGGAACGGAAGTGGTGATGAAATCCGTTTTTTGAAGAATTGTTAATCGATTTAAAAGCGATGGGATTTAGAATAAGAGCGGAACTTTTCTGGAAGATCTTCAGTGGAATTGACCAGAAGCGGTGACCGAGGTTTCACTTGATTTAGAGTTTAAATATTTCAGGTTGGCAGCAGGAGACTGATTCGTTGGAGATAATTCAGATTTAGCACCAAACTCCATGACTACAGGAAAATTACAGGCTGCTGAGATCCGCTGATAATTTGGTAAAATCGCTTGCTTCGGAATCTGAATGATCGTCATTATGAGTACAGTGCCGTTAATAAGTGTAAGCCCGTTTAGGTATGATTTTATGTTGGCATATTGTTATAAATGTTTTACTCCCCACCGATTTGATAATGTTATTCCCACAGGAGGTAAAAGGTTACAATGTAACGAATGTGGGTACGAGTATACGTTGTTTCCATCGAAAGTCATCATTGGCGAATTTCGTGATTATGTCATTTATCACACCGATCTTTCCAGTAGAGCGCTATCCACTATATTACAAAATGTTTCCTCTGTGAATCAATTTTTTCAGCTAACACGAAGGGATTTTCTAAATTTTCGAAATTGCGGTTTGAAAACAGCGAATGAACTGACTGCGTTCAAGAAAACATTGCACAAAAATCTTGGTTATATGCCTAATGAAAAAGAATCGAAGATACAATCCGATATGATCGCGATACCATTTTTTCTGAATAATAATTCTGAATTATTTGAAATAATTATGCATGAATTGAGCCCAAAAAATTACGATTTGTTTGCGAACAAATATCAAATTGATTCTTTGGAAAAATTCATGGCCCTAAAAATAGAAAACCTTATCAGCATTAAAAACTGCGGTTACAAAACGATTCGAGAAATTCGGCGAATACAGAATACAATTATCGACATATTCAAAATAATCATTCCCAAGGGGAATTGTTGAAATACGCAACGCCTTTTATTGAATATTTAAATGGTTTCCCGTCATGGCATAAGGCAGGGTTAAGCATAAGGGACGGTCTCATTAATATTGATTCCGATTTGATTGCTTAACCGCTGAGATTTGAGAGATTCCCACAGATGTCATTTTTTCGAATGATCCCCAACATTCCTTAATTGGGTTGTGCCCAAATTGTGCCCGTCAAGGTCAAACATTTCCAAATAGTTCCAAACGAAACCAAAAATTAGTCGAAAAATTAGAATAGAATCAACTGGTTGAAATTATAACATTTTTGGATTTTCAAAAAGTTGGACTGAAAATCCTCGTGTCGGCAGTTCGATTCTGTCCCTCGGCACCATTTATAAAAAGCCCGGTTAATTAATTACCCGGGCTTTTTTTATTTGCTTGACATGGTTAAAATATTCCATTAAATATATGACCATAATTTAAGTTGACTATAATTGAGGTCATAACATGGAAACTCTTTCTTTATCCGAAGCAAAAATGAAATTGAGCGAACTTATTGAAAAAGTTCAGTCAACCGACCTGGAGGTTATCATCACTAAAAATGGACGACCGGCGGCGGTTTTGGTGAGTCCCGATGAATTCGAGGGTTGGCGGGAGACCATTGCGATAAAAGCTGATGGAGACTTGATGGGTGAGATAAAAAAAGGCATCGCAGCGCTTAAGAGAAAACCTAAAGTATACACTTTAGAAGAGCTTTTTGAATAAATAATGACTTCGAAAGATCGTATTCGAAGAACGCTCAGGGTGCCTGATGAGATCGTTGCTTTAATCAGAGGTTGCCACCCGAAGCTGAAAAGGAAAATCAGGGCTGGATTGCGGCAGATCGTGACTGATCCTGAGTCCGGCAAGTCCCTCAAAGATGAGATGGAAGGATTAAAGAGTTACCCAATCAGCAGATTCCGGATAATTTATCGCATATCCTCCAAGCAAATCATCGATATTGTAGCCGTAGGACCTCGCAAAACTATCTACGAAGAAACCTATATAATCATCAAGAAGGAATCAAATCCATAATTGGGATCGATTGTGCCCAAATTGTGCCCGTCAAGGTCAAATATTTCCAAACAGTTCCAAACGAAACCAAAAATACGGTGAAAAATTGAAATAGAATCAACCGATTGTAATCACAGCATTTTTGAATTATCAAAAATTTGGTCTGAAAATCCCCGTGTCGGC
>JBAVYC010000706.1:0-1527 GCA_049698595.1 Desulfobacterales bacterium
GCAGCCGAGAAAACTAAAAACAAGCAGTGAAATATAGATCCATCGCAACATTAGGGTGAGTCCGTTAATCATTTTTTTTTGGTAAAGGCTGAAGCTCCTCGGTTATTTAAAAATACTTGTAAAGATGTCGTCATCGGCAGACATGCACTCGTTTTTTAGCAGCCAGTATTTTTCCAAAAGCGCCTTGCCCTCATTGGACAAACGGCTGCCTTCCTTTCTATCCGTATGGACAATTATGGTATCCAGGTGCTTTTCGGTGGCTTTGATTTTACTCCAGACCGCTTTGTAAGACATTTTCATCACTTTGGCGGTTTGGTTAATGGATCCGGTCTGCTCGATGTTTTTCAGAATTTCCGCCCGGCCATTGCCAATGACGATATTGTTATGTTCATCAACGATCCACTGGCTGGATCTTAATTTAAGTTTTGCCATTACTTAAACGAACCCCGATTTTTTTAAATGCGTTATTACGCTCCTTTGCCGAACGGGCAGTGCGGATAGGAACACTCATCACAGTCTTTGCAGAGGCCCCCGTGACCCAAAAACGCAAGCTCTGCTTTGCCGATTTTCTCCCCGGTCAGAATCCGGGGCAGCACCAGATCCAGCACCGTGATACGGTGGTACAGGCCGCAGGCAGGCACACCCAGCAAGGGTACGCTCCCGATATAGGCCACCAGAAACATGGCCCCGGGCAGTACCGCTGCACCGTAGTGCACTTCATCGGCTCCGGCCCTGCGGATCCCCTGGCGGGTGACATCATCCGGGTCCACACTCATGCCCCCGCTCAGCAGAATTAAATCGCACCCGTTATCCAGGTGGGTGCGAATGGCCCGGCTGATGAGTTCGGCATCATCAGGAGCAAACGCCGGTCCAACGATTTCACCACCCAGGTTGGTCACCTTTTCAGAAAGAATCGGTGCAAAGCGATCCTCAATCAGGCCATGATAGACTTCACTGCCGGTGATGACGATTCCCACAGTGGCCTGTCGGATGGGTTTGACCGACAGCACCGCACCTGTTTGTTGGGCGATGGCGGCGGCCCGCTCTACGGAAGCACGCTTCATGACCAGCGGTATGGCCCGGGTGGCGGCAACCAGTTCGCCCTTGCGGACCCGGGTGTGACTATGAAGGGTGGCACACATTACCTCGTCCACCATGTTAAAGGCCGCCAGCGCAGCGGTATTGACCGTAAACAGGCCGTCTCTTTCCGCCAACAGCTTTATTTTACCTTCCCGGGGTTCATCCTGCCAAACGATGCCATCGCCGGCCAGCGCTCTGGCTAAAATAGCCGCAGCCTCGTCCTCATGAATTTCGCCCTCGGCCAGATCGAGAAGGTACAGATGATTTTTACCAAGTTTTTGAAGATGACATAAATCCTCGTTGCAGACCGTATGACCCTTACGAAAGGCCGGTCCCTTGAATTCGCCGGGTCGAATCTCGGTAATATCGTGGGCAAGTGTCGTCCCGACTGCATCTTGCAGCTTAATTTTTTTCATCTCGTTTAATCTCCTGAATTAACAATCTTGG
>JBAVYC010000707.1:0-12362 GCA_049698595.1 Desulfobacterales bacterium
TTGTCAGTCTGAGTTCTTCGATACCTGTAATTTCAGCGAAATTGATCCAAATTTCAGGAGTAAAAATGCCTTCTAAATCTGAGCACACAATATCCATATTCAGACCTCGTTGAATAGTTTATCTGCATTTCAATCCAGTTCATCATTCTCGATTCGGATGAGCACCGCTTCAGCGCTGACGACATCCAGAGTGTTAATTTCGTTTAAGGCACGCTTTACATCGGCTTCCTTTGCCAGATGAGAGAGCATGACCACGGGAACGGCACCGTTCATTTTGCGGCCTTTTTGGTGGACGGACTGCAGGCTGATCCCATACTTGCCGATAATTCCGGATATGGTTGAAAGAACTCCGGGACGGTCAAGGGCGGAAAATCTGAAATAATAATGAGTTACAAGGTCATCAATGGGCAGAATTGGTATCTTGCGGATGTTTTCACGTTGATAGGATAGCGCCGGGACTCTGCCGACGGTGCCGGATAATATATTTCGTGCAATATCGACAATGTCACTGAGGACCGCACTGGCAGTTGGCATCATACCGGCGCCATGTCCGTATAACAGCATGTCTCCCACCGCATCTGCTGAAACCGTAATGGCATTTACGGTACCTTTGATCGAAGCCAGAAGATTATCAAACGGTATCATTGTGGGATGAACCCGGGCTTCTACCCTGTCATTTTCAAATTTGCTGATTGCCAGCAGCTTGATTCGGTAACCAAATTGTTCCGCAAATTCGATATCCAGCGGAGTGATTCTGGAAATTCCTTCGACGTAAACATCCTTCAAATTAATTTCCATGCCATAGGCCAGGGCCGTTAATATCGCAATTTTATGGGCGGTGTCAAAACCTCCGACATCCAGGGTCGGATCGGCTTCGGCATATCCCTGTTTTTGGGCTTCCGTTAGCGCTTCCTGGAACGAAATGCCTTCGTCCCCAATTTTGGATAATATGTAGTTGCAAGTGCCGTTTAAAATCCCGGTCATTGCGTTGATATGATTGGCCACCAATGATTCCCGCATGGATTTTATGGTCGGCATGCAGCCGCCGACACTGGCTTCAAAAGCCAAATCCACACCCTTTTGCGCAGCGGCCGCGAACAATTTGTTTCCATGGCCGGCCAGCAGGGCTTTATTGGCCGTGACAATATGCTTGCCGTTATCAATGGCTTTTAAAATGAAGTCTTTGGCAATATCCTCGCCGCCGATCATTTCAATCACAATATCTATTTCAGGATCACTGACTACTTTTTGCGCCTCTTTTATAAAAACACCATCCGGAAAGCGGATACCTCTGTCGGTTTCCGTATCAATGTCGGCAACCCACTTCAGATTCAAGCGCGCTCCCACCCGAGCAGTGAGTAGTTCGCTGTTATCAATGAGCAATTTTGCCACACCTGTGCCGACCGTGCCGCAACCGAGCAAGCCGATATTGATTTCTCTCATACTTTTCCTAACTCCTTTGTTTGGAAGCGTTCACAGGTTCATGAGTTCAGGGTTCAAAGTTAGACGTCCCCTCTATGGCCATAAGTCTACTGGCCGGAGTCTACGTGAACCCGGAACCCCTGAACGGTTACGAGTCTATAGATAATACAACCCCAAAGAAGGGAAGTCAAAAAAATTGTTTTGACTTTTAAGCCGAATAAGTTTAATTTTCAAGGACTTTCCTTTGCCCAACAATTATTGACGGGAGATGAGCATGACCGATTCTTTAACCTATGCGGACGCTGGCGTGGATATTGATAAAGCCGACAAGCTGGTCGGCACTATCAGTGAGATTGCAAAACGAACTCCCCGGACCGGAGTCATCGGTGAGATCGGCGGTTTTGGCGGACTTTTCTCACCGAACCTCGCTAATCTTGACAGACCCGTGCTGGTCAGCTCCACCGATGGCGTCGGCACCAAGCTTAAAATTGCTTTCATGCTTAATAAACACGATACCGTCGGGCTTGATCTGGTGGCGATGTGTGTCAACGACATTATCGTCCAAGGTGCGAAACCGCTTTTTTTTCTGGACTATCTTTCCATGGGAAAGCTGGAGAGTCAACATGCCATGAGCATTATCAGCGGAATTGGTGAGGGCTGCCGGCAGGCAAAATGCGCTTTGCTCGGTGGTGAAACTGCAGAAATGCCCGGGTTTTACCAGGACAATGAATATGATTTGGCCGGCTTTGCGGTCGGCATCGTTGATAACAGCAAAATCATTGATGGTACCGACATTCGAGTGGGTCATCGCCTTATCGGCATTGCTTCGAGCGGGTTACACAGCAACGGATATTCCCTGGTACGCAAAATTTGTTTTGAAACACTTAAGCTTAAGATCGATGATTATGTGCCCGAACTCGGCAAAACCCTTGGTGAGGAGCTGCTCACACCAACCAGGATCTATGTTGAACCGATTTTAAGTATTTTAAAGGATTTGCCGATCCATGGGCTTGCGCATATCACCGGCGGCGGAATTTCAGGCAACATTCTTCGGATTGTGCCCAAAGCCTGCAATATATTGATCCAAACGGAAATCTGGGATGTACCGCCGATCTTTTCTTTTTTGCAGCAGGCCGGAAATGTATCCAAACTGGAAATGAGACGAACCTTTAACAACGGAATCGGTATGATTGCCATCGTTCCCGCGGATGCGGCCCAGGATGTTTTACAACGATTGGAGGCTATGAACGAAAAAGCTTATTTAATCGGCGAAATTCTGGCATGCAGGGATTCCGGCAACCAAATCATATGGGAGTAGATGTGCAAAACCATAAGTATATAAACTCCGCTGAAAAATCAGTATTTCGAAAGATTTTCTTCCTGCTTTCAAAGTTTTTGGACTGGCTCGCCAAAGGATACGGTGGGAATTCACCTTGCGTCGGCTGAGGTACCAGCAAAGCAGGCACCTGGAAGGTGCCGAAAAAATAAGGACATACTCTTAACACAGGCTTATGAATTCTTGGCTGGGAGGCAGCGGCGATGACAGATATTCGGCTCCCGGCCATTTTTTTTTATCCATGACCGGTTTTATCCGGATAAGGGTATTATGATCATTCTGGGGATTGAAACTTCATGCGATGAAACTGCTGCGGCGGTGGTCAGGGAGGGAACTGCGATTGCGGCTTCGGTGATTGCCTCCCAGATAGAGGTGCACCAAAGGTATGGCGGAGTTGTGCCTGAGCTGGCATCCAGAAAACATATTGAAGCCATTGTGCCGGTCATCGACGAAGCTTTGAACAAAGCCGATCTCTTACTAAGGGATATTGACGCCATTGCCGTTACCCAGGGACCGGGACTGGTTGGTGCGCTGCTGGTAGGGTTTGCCTTTGCCAAAGCCTGTGCGTATGCACTGGGAATTCCCTGGGTGGGGGTGAATCATCTGAAAGGCCATATCAACTCAGTTTTTCTGGAACCCGATCCACCCTCATTTCCATTCGTCGCACTGCTGGTATCCGGAGGGCACACGGGCATTTACCATGTCACTTCTCACACCACAATTGAACTAATGGGGCAAACCCGGGATGATGCCGCCGGTGAAGCCTTCGACAAGGTTGCCAAGATGCTTGAACTGGGCTATCCGGGCGGTGGCATCCTCGACCGTATTTCGCGTTCAGGGGATCCGGCCAGGATAAAATTTCCGCGAGCCTATCTGGACAGGTCCGACTTCGATTTCAGCTTCAGTGGCATTAAAACGGCTGTTAATCGCTATATCTTGAATCACAAAGATCACATTAAAGATCAAATACCTGATATTGCCGCCGGATTTCAGGAAGCCGTTATGGACGTTCTCTGTTACAAGGCTATCCGTGCAGCTATGCGCAAAAGTTGTAAGCGCATTGCCCTGGTCGGCGGTGTGGCTGCAAACAGCCGGTTAAGGGAAAAACTCCGGTCCGATGCGCAGCGCAAAGGAATCAGCGTTCATATTCCTTCGCTTCAACTGTGCGGAGACAATGCGGCCATGATTGCTGCGGTCGGGTATCATTACTTAAAAGCCGGGATCGTCTCGGATTTGCAGGATGATGTCTTTTCGAGGAACCCATTGCCTCGTTGAATAGTTTATTGGTGCTTTAAGTATCTTTCTTTCAACTTCATAATCCTTTTTACGGACTCAATCCCCTTTGCCTTCATATCGGCAGAAACCATAATCTCTTGCAAAAGTGTTTTATAGGCGATCTCAATATTCGGTCCTTTATGGCATATAAGGGCGAGGTCGATTTCGGCGGCAAGTATCCGACGGATCGTTGTCTGAATATCGTAATGTTGGACGATGGCACCCATGTCAAGATCGTCTGTCAATACAAGGCCGTCAAAACCCATTTGCTCTCTTAGAAGGGTCTTGGCAATTTTATCAGACAAGCTGGCCGGCCACTGGGGATCAAGGTTCTTGTAGAATATGTGCGACAGCATCACCCCGGATACTCCGTGCTGAATTCCGGCCTCAAAGGGGATCAAGTCCATCCGCTCAAAGGCGGATAGGTCATCATCAAGCATTGGAAGATCCATATGGGAATCCAGTACCGTCCGGCCGATTCCGGGGAAATGCTTGGCGACGGCGATGATGTTGTTGGACTGCAAATGTTCAATGACTTTCACCCCCAGTCGCGTGACCCAGGCCGGATCACCTCCGAATGCCCTTTGCGCCATGATGCTGTTGATTTCCCCAGACGCAACATCCATGACCGGGGCCATGTTCATGTTGATGCCGACCCGGGTTAGCTCGGTGGCTGTCACCTGGGCGAAATGGATGGCATCCTCTTCGCTCTTCATATAGGGATTTCCGGGAAATTGTGTAAAGGGTTCTTTGAGTCTGGCTACCTGTCCACCCTCCTGATCAACGGCAATGAACAATGGGGGTTGCTCACACTGTCGCGCATAATGCTGAATCTCGTCGCACAACTGTTTTATCTGATCCGGTGCATCGAGGTTTCTTGAAAACAGAATGATACCTCCGGCTTTGAGGCGATTGATTAAGAATTTGAGGTCCGCATTGAGTGTGGTCCCATCAAATCCGGCCATTAGACGCTGTCCGGCCAATTGTTCGTCGGAGAAAGTTTTTGTCTGCATTTTGAAACGGCCTCCATATAACCAAATTTATATCTGGCATAAAAAAAGAGCAGAGTCAATTTTTTGACTCTGCTCTTCATAGTTTTTCCTGGAATGTTATGGGTATTGAATTCCAAGTTTATGTTCAGTTCGATTGAGCCGTCAACCCGGTTGATTGAGTGTGGAGTCGCACGAAGCTGCAACAGAGCGGTATGCACTGCCAGTCAGTATATACCGGGGGCCATGCCGTTTTTCAGTTTTTGACCCCATATTTTGATAGAAAAGGCTACCCAAAATGCCGTTGTTCTCGTGTGGTATCTCCTCAATTTGTATTTGGGAAGTCCTTCAGAAAAGATGCACGCACATCCGAGAAGCCACTTTTCTTAAATTTGCATGGTAAAATTCTATTTGCTTCATATACAATTTACATGCCAAATTTTTAAAAATCCTAATTTTTAATAAAAACAGACTGTTGGATAGAATATTCTCAAGTCCCGAACGACATCAGTCGACCAAGACCGTCAATTTTCCGACTCTTTGATTTGTCAATTTTATAAGAACGACGCCAATATTGGTGAATTCTCTTCACTCTTTATCCTCTTTTGCTGGATTCATAACAGCGCCGTTCGACAAACCCGGATCTAGCTGCATCCCAGACTGCTTCGCTTTCGTGTATGAATTTTGGCGGACCTTCCCAGGCACCACAGGCTTTTACCACCGTTTCGCCCAGGGTGAACTTGCGACTGCAAGCTGCACATCCCTCGGCATTGAGGGTGTTTAGTTTTTCAAGATCGATGATGAAGGTTTGCCCCTTTTTGTTGGATGCCGCCATAATCAGCTCCTCAAGCCATTGAATTGAATTCCTGATTTAACTTAAGGGCGGTAGGTATCTGTGTCAAGCGTGATAAGGCATTCTATTCCTACGCAGTTACGGGGCTCGATCGCAGACTTTATTTTTTTCGTTTCAATTGATATTTACGTACCGCCAGATTGTGCTCTTTCAAACTAGTTGAGAAATAATGCGTCGTGTCTCTTTTTGAAACAAAATAGAGAAATACGGTCTTTTCCGGATAAAGGGCTGCTTCCAGAGAGGCACGACCGGGGTTGGCAATCGGACCGGCTGGAAGTCCTCTGATTTTATAGGTATTATAAGGAGTGTGGGTGCGGAGGTGCTTGCGGGTGAGGTTGCCGTCAAAATTTTTTATGCCGTAAATTACGGTCGGATCCGATTCCAGGCGCATCTTCTTTTTTAAACGATTGTGAAAAACCGATGAAATAATCGGTCGTTCAAAAGCGGCTCCGGTTTCCTTTTCAATGATCGATGCCAGGGTTACAATCTGGCCAACCGTAAATCCGAGCTCTTGCGCCCGTTCGACCCATTCGGTAGAAAAAACAGACCGGAACCGATTCACCATGGCCGAAATGATCTGTTCCATGGCAACCCCTCTCGGAAAAAAATAGGTATCCGGGAACAGATAGCCTTCAAACGTTTCAGCCTCAATGCCGTTTTTACGTGCCAGAGCAGCGTCCGTAGCCATTTTGATAAAATCGATTCCTGAACCGAATTCAGCGTTTTCCACCAGCACAGCTATCTGAGGGATGCTATATCCTTCCGGAACAGTCAGCCGATGGAGATTTACCGCTCCTTTTACCATGATTTCAAGTATTTGTCGGGGTGCCATGGCCGCCGAGAGAAGATATTCCCCGGCTTTAAGTTTCTTATCCAAGCCTTTAATACGGGCGATTAGAATAAACTTCAGCCTACTTTTAATAAGGTTAGTCTGCTGGAGGATATCCGCAGTGGTCCTTAAGGTTTGCCCCTGACGAACATTGACGGTGACATTTTGGGTGGTATTGACATTAGCGGGCGTATCAGCGTAAATGCGGAGCTCAAAAATGAGCCCGGCTGCTGCGCAAGCGATCACAAATAGAAGAATTAAGATAAAGAGCAGCGCCTTTTTCAATCCTAAGTGAACTCCTTTCGGATGACGATTGGGGATTCGGAAACAAATAATAATAAAAAAAATAGCGCATCTTGTCAAAGGTGTAAACCATCAAGCATGGATTGCCACCGGAGTTTTGCTTGACAATCGCATGCTAAATTAATTAATGTATAACCTTGTGAAGTCGGCGTGTTAGAGATTGGCGGTAATTGATGTTATCCATAGCCTGGACAAGTCGGAATTAACTATTGAAAATATTTCAATCCAATTAAGGGATTCGTTTAAATATTATGAGGGATGGTTTATGGGGAAACCTAAGTTAAAGCAACACCATATCAATCGGGATTGGTGTAAGGGCTGCGGCATCTGTGTGGAATTCTGTCCGAAAAAGGTTTTGGAACTGGATAGCGACGACAAGGTCACGGCGGCGCGGCCGCAGGATTGTATCTGTTGCAGGCTTTGTGAACTGCGATGCCCGGATTTGGCAATTGAAATCGAATTGGAAGAGTAGGGTGCACAAATGAGTGAAAATAAAAAATTCGTTCAAGGCAACGAGGCCTGTATTGAAGGTGCACTTTATGCGGGACTTGACTTTTTTGCCGGTTATCCGATTACGCCTTCAACCGAGATCGCCGAAATATTGTCTTATCGGCTCCCCCGGATCGGCGGTAAGTTTATTCAGATGGAAGATGAGATTGCGTCGTTGTGTGCGATTATCGGTGCTTCCCTCACCGGTCGTAAAGTCATGACGGCTACCAGCGGTCCCGGTTTTTCATTGATGCAGGAAGCCCTCGGATATGCGGTTATGGCTGAAATTCCCTGCGTGATCGTCGATGTCCAGCGTGGCGGTCCTTCCACAGGAATCCCGACCCACGGCAGCCAGGGGGATGTCAACCAGGCTCGCTGGGGAACTCACGGGGATCATGCCATCATTGCCATGACGGCTTCAAATCACCAGGATGTCTTCACGGTAACGGTGGAAGCCTTCAATCTGGCCGAAACGTATCGGACCCCCGTCATACTTTTATTTGATGAAGTGGTGGGCCATATGCGTGAGCGCCTCATTATACCCGAAGCGGGCGTCATTCCGCTGGTCGACCGACTCAGGACATCTGTCAAAGGAGGTGTGGATTATCATCCCTATCTGCCCAGGGAAGACGGACGTCTTCCCATGTCGGATTTCGGCGGTGTTCACCGATACAATGTTACCGGATTATTTCACGACATGTGGGGGTTTCCGTCCGCCGAACCTTCTGTGGTCCACGGCTTGCTGCACCATCTGGTGGACAAGCTCGAAAATCGCACCAATCTTCTCGCCCGCTATAAAGAATATTATCTGGATGATGCAGAACATTTGCTGATTTCATACGGCTCAGCGGCCCGTTCGGCACGGCATGTTGTGGAAAATAGACGTTTGCGAGGAGTAAAACTCGGACTTCTGGAATTGCAGACCCTGTGGCCTTTTCCCGAAAACCTTGTGCGCGAGAAATGTGCAGAAGCCAAATCCGTGATTGTTGTGGAACAGAACATGGGCCAGATTCTGCGGGAGGTGAAACTGGCGGTGGATGAACCGCAAAAGGTGTTTCTCGCCAACCGCATCGACGGCGTTTTTATCACCCCGAGGGATATCTTGAATATTTTTCGATTAATCCAGGGAAAGGGGGTTTGACACATGGCGGTTAGAGATTACCTAAGGGAACGATTTTTTCCACACCTGTGGTGTGCCGGATGCGGGCATGGAATGGTGCTTAACGGAATGCTGCAAGCCGTTGAAAAGCTTGGCATGAGCAAAAACGAAATCGTGATGGTATCCGGTATCGGATGTTCTGCAAGAATTTCCGGTTATGTCGACTTTCATACGCTGCATACCATCCACGGACGGGCGCTGGCCTTTGCTACCGGCGTGAAAATGAGCCGGCCCGAGCTGAACCTTATCGTTCCCATGGGTGATGGCGATGCCCTGGCCATCGGCGGTAACCATTTTATCCATGCGGCACGCAGAAACATTGATATCACGGCCATTGTCATGAACAATCGGATTTACGGAATGACCGGGGGACAGTTTTCGCCGCTGTCGGGTTTGGGTATCCAAGCGACAACAGCACCGTTTGCCAATATCGATTACAGCTTTGATGTCGTGGCGCTGGCAAAGGCTGCCGGCGCGACATTTGTGGCCCGTACCACCAGTTATCATGTTCACCAGATAGCCGATATCCTCAAAACTGCCATCCTGCACGAAGGATTTTCCGTGGTGGAGATTCTAAGCCAGTGTCCGACGTATTTCGGGCGCAAAAACAAAGCCGGTGATGCCGTGGATATGGTGAGGTGGTTTAAAAACAATACCACCTCCATTGGCTCCAAGGCCAAACAGGAAAATCCTGATTTGATTGAACGGGGTATCTTTGTGCAAATTGAGAGACCGGAGTACTGCAGTGAATATGATAAGATCGTCGAAATTGCGGTGGGAGGACAGACCTAATGGAAAGATGCAGGATGGTATTTTCGGGATCGGGTGGCCAGGGGGTGATCACGGCGAGCATTATTCTCGCCGAAGCAGCCGTGCTGCATGAGAATTTGAATTCTGTGCAGTCTCAGTCCTACGGCGCTGCGGCACGGGGAGGCGCTACCCGATCCGATGTTATTATTTCCGATTCAACGATTCACTATCCCAAGGTGATTCAGCCCAATGTGCTGGTCTGTCTCACCCAAGACGCTTATAACAAATTTTATCAGATTATACGCCCCGGGGGACTGTTGATCACCGACGCCCGTTATGTAAAAACTCAGAAAAAAGTCGATGCTCAGCAAAGAGAACTTCCCATGTACGAAAGCGTTATGGAAAAAATCGGAAAGCCGATTGTTTTTAATATCTGCATGCTGGGTTCGGTGATCGGCTTGACCGAGCTTTTAACTCCCAAGTCCATTATGAAGGTACTTGAGACTCGGATTCTGCCGGATTTTCTGGATATGAACCGGCAGGCTCTGGACCTGGGGCTGTCCCTCGGTGAGCAGTTTAAATCCTAACCCGGATCACCCCAACAAGTTGAAATACCATGCAATTAAGGGCGTGCCGAAAAAGATATACGTAATGCTGCCGATGGATAAAAACGGGCCGAAAGGCACTGCCATCTTCATACTATTGCGGGATTGCAGGATAACGGCCAATCCAGCCAGGGTCCCGACCAACGATGCAACGAAAATTGTAAAAAGAACGCCTTGCCACCCCACAATGGCACCCATCATCGCCAACAACTTGATGTCGCCACCACCCATACCTTCTTTTTTCGTGATCAGACTATAAATCCAGGCAACCAGAAACAAACTTCCTCCCCCAATAAGGATACCCAGCAGTGACTCTATGTATGAGATGCTAGGCAAGGCAAAGCCGACCGCAAAACAAATGGGTATACCGGGCAGGGTGATGACATCCGGAATGATACGATGATCCAAATCAATGAAGGTTACGACTATCAGAGCGGCGAAAAATAGAAAATATATCAATGCTTCGATGGTCAGACCAAATTTAAGATAAGTCCCCAAGCCAAACAGGCCACCCAAGAGCTCAACTATTGGATATCGCAGGGAAAATTTTGTCCGGCAATGACGACAACGCCCTTTGAGCCACAGATAGCTTACAATCGGGATGTTGTCGTAGGAGGCGATCGGCGTACCGCAATTCGAGCACATGGACCGGGGCTTAACGATTGATTGTGATGCCGGCAGCCGGTAAATACAAACGTTCAAGAAACTTCCGATGCATAATCCGAATATGAAGATGAATATTTCGATCAAATAAGGTAGCATGTACCGTCCTAAATTCTACTTTTAAAATTTTAGCTCATTTTTTCAATTAATATTATAACTTTTTGAAATTCGAATAAAATATTCTATTATTTTGCCATGTTTAATAAAAAAAACAAAGGGATATTGTCAAAAAAAATATATGTATTATCTTACTTAACGCCCCTATATCTGTGTTTCCCAGATTATTTGGCGGGCAAACCCCAATTCAGGAAAATGAGTTAGCGGGTTTCGTTGTTCAGGACCTTAAATGTAAATCATCAGCGTGCTTGCGGCCCTTTAGTGACCGCTCTGTCCGAGCGTGGTCCAGGTTAAAGCATAGGCCTTAAATTGTGAAGTATCATGCATTTTAAGGCAAAACATATTCGCCACCAAGACACCAAGCCACAAAAATGAATCTAAACAAAGATTTTTCTTTGTGTCTTTCGGTTACAGTGGCAATTTTTTCCGGTTTATCCGGGCTGAGGATTTTTATAATTGTGCAAGGTGTTCGGATTCTTCCCACCGAGCACCCGGGAGAGAAAATGGCCGAAACTGACAGAGATGATTTGATCAGCATTATTGAAGACGATGAAAAAGATGAAAAGATACCCGGGATTCTGCCCCTGATGCCCGTGCGAGATGTCGTCATGTTTACGGACATGGTTTTACCTCTTTTTGTGGGTCGCGAGAAATCGATGCGGGCGGTGCAGGAGGCAGTCGCCAAAGAAGGCTATCTGTTTCTGGCGACCCAGAAAGATCCGGCCATCGAGAACCCGGATACCGACGAGATATTCAAAACCGGCACCGTCAGTCGGGTCTTACGGATGCTCAAACTTCCCGATGGCGGCATTAAAGTTCTTGTTCAAGGCTTTGCCAAAGCAAGAATTGAAAAATATACTCGTAGACGATCTTTGTATCGCGTAAAAGTGGTAATGATCCAAGAACCGCCGGTTGAAGACATTAGCGTCGAAACAGAAGCCTTGATGCGAAACGTCCGAGAACACTGTGAGAAAATTTTAGTCTTGCGCGGCGAGATGACCGGCGATGTCATCACGATTCTGCAGAGCGTGCCGGAGCCGGGAAAACTGGCGGATCTCGTGGCATCGAATTTAAGGCTGAAAATTGAAGACTCCCAGGAACTGCTTGAGATTACGGATCCTCTGGATCGTCTGAATAAAGTTAATGTCTTGCTTTCTCGCGAAGTGCAGTTGTCAACCGTGCAGGCAAAGATTCAATCCGAAGTGAAGGATGAAATCTCTAAAAGCCAGCGGGATTATTTTTTGCGGGAGCAGGTGCGGGCGATCTACAAGGAACTGGGAGATCAGGATGAGAATGCCCATGAGATAGTTGAATACCGAAAGAAGATAAAACAGGCCAGGATGTCGAAGGAAGCCGGCAAAGAAGCAGATAAACAGCTAAAACGACTGGAACAGATGCACCCTGATTCGGCGGAATCCACAGTTATTCGTACCTATCTGGACTGGCTGGTGGATATGCCCTGGAGCAAGTCCTCTACAGATATGATCGACATCTTACAGGCTAAAAAGGTGTTGGACAAAGATCATTACGGGCTTGAAACCGTCAAAAATCGCATATTGGAGTATTTTAGCG
>JBAVYC010000708.1:0-1974 GCA_049698595.1 Desulfobacterales bacterium
ATCATACCCAGGTCGACGGCGTAAAACGGATGGCCTTCGGTTGTATGTTGACCGTTGTCCGTTGTAAAAGACCCCTTAACCGCCGATTGAGCATCAAAGGTGTCGGAATTTATTTCTCCAGGCATTATTGTCATTGTTTCCTTAATTTGAATGATCCGCCTGAAGCATAGAAAATACGAAATTCGAATATCGAAATGCGAAACAAATATCAAATTCTAATGTTCAAATGCTTAAAACGGTGTCAACAAAGTCGTTGGTTTTATACTAACAGCGGATCTAGCCGCATTGTCAGGTTGAGTGGTATGACGATTTTGGGTTTTTGTCATTGGTATTTTCGTCATTCGAATTTATTTCGTGCTTTGTGCTTCGGATTTCGGTTTTAAATAGTCGAGTAAATTGTCTTTCTCCCTTCCACGGGCTTCCTGATGCCTCCCATTCCGCAGGTGGAACGTTCACTCTTCTGTTCCTTCATCATTCATTCCACCTCGGACGGATCATTCCGCCTTACCCAGTCAGACACGGCTTGCGGGCAGCCGTCGTTTCATCCAGTCTTCTGCGCCGGCACTTTCCGGGTGCCGCATGCAATAGCTCCGGGCTTTCTTCGGCTTCTGCGGCGATGGACTTCAAGGCCTCGATGAAAAGATCGATATCTTCCTTGGATTCCGTCTCCGTGGGCTCGATCATGATTGCTCCCGGAACCACCAGCGGGAAGTAAATGGTGGGGGGATGAAACCCATAGTCCATCAGCCGTTTGACCATGTCCAGGGTGGTTACCTTATGCACCAGTTGCAACTTGTCGGAAAACACACATTCGTGCATGCAGGGGCGGTCATAGGGCAAATGAAAGGTTTGCTTCAACAGTTCTTTGATGTAATTAGCATTTAGTACCGCCAGTTGGCTGGCTTTCTTCAGATTTTTAGCACCCATACTCAAAATATAGCTATAGGCCCTTATCTGAACTCCCACATTGCCGTAAAAGGCATGAAGCTTTCCGATGGATTCCGGAAAGTTTTCTGAAAGAAGGTATCGGCCATCATCTTTTATGACACGGGGCACAGGCAAAAAAGGTGCCAGTTGTTGCCTGACACAGACCGGGCCGGAACCCGGCCCGCCCCCGCCGTGCGGTGTTGAAAAGGTCTTGTGAAGATTTAAATGGAGTACATCAATGCCGATCTCGCCCATGTGAACGATTCCCATGACCGCATTCATGTTGGCCCCATCACCATACACAAGACCGCCTTTGGCATGCACGATGTCGGCTATTTTTTTAATATTATCTTCAAACAGCCCCAGGGTATTGGGATTGGTCACCATGATGCCGGCAGTTTCCTCATCCATGAGGTCGGCCACATCTTCGGGTGCCAAAATCCCCTTGTCGTTGGATTTTATCGGCACGGGCCGGTAACCGCACAGGGCGGCACTGGCCGGATTGGTTCCATGGGCCGTATCCGGTACAATGATTTTTGAGCGTGGCGCCCCCTGGCTGCGGTGGTAGGCATAGAAAAGAAGCATGCCGGTAAGCTCCCCGTGGGCGCCGGCTGCCGGCTGGAGGGTGGCAGCCTCCATGCCGGTGATCTCCACCAGAAAGCGTTCAAGATCATACATGAGTTTGAGGATGCCTTGGGAAAGATCTGGCGGAAGCATGGGGTGGGCCGCGGCAAACCCAGGCTGGGCAGCCTGTCTTTCATTGGTTTTAGGGTTATATTTCATCGTACATGAGCCCAGGGGATACATGCCGCTGTCAACCGCGAAATTCCATTGAGATAAACGGGTGTAGTGGCGAACGATATCCACTTCGCTGAGGTCCGGAAAATTCGGGCCTTCTCCAAGCAAGTCTTCATCCACAGGATAGGACTCGACGTCACGTCGCGGCAGAGAAAATCCGCATCTGCCCTCTTTTCCTTTTTCCCAGAGCAGGGGTTCATTGAGTATCAGGCCGGTCGAGCCCGGATATTCTTTCATAATACAACCTCC
>JBAVYC010000709.1:0-6211 GCA_049698595.1 Desulfobacterales bacterium
TGCCGGTCGATCTGGCCCCCTTGGTGACCGGCCGGCGGGAATACGGCAAGGCCAAACCGCCCAAATTTTTACGACCGGCTGAAGTGCAACAGCTTTTTGCCAGCCTCGATCCTTCTTCGGCCAGCGGAATCCGGACCTACGCTCTGGTGCATCTGGCTTACTCCATGGGTCTGCGTCCTATAGAGATTAGCCGATTACGTATGAAAGATATCGGTTTTAGCCGGCAACTGATGCGGGTAACTGTGCGCAAGGGGGACAACCCGGTTGAGCTTCCCATCCCCGAGCATACCCTCAAGGCGATGGCGGCCTATATCATTGGCGCCCAGCCGAAGACGAAACACCGCCGTCTGTTTTTGACCCTACAGCCGCCGCATCGGCCGATGACGCCCAACGCGGTCGGCGGCCGGATAACTTTTGCGATGAAACGAGCAGGTTTGAACGCCACCGCCTATTGGCTGCGGCATACCTACGCGCAGAACCTGCTCGAGGCCGGTGCGTCGGTTTTTGACATCAAGGAAATGCTGGGCCACGACAAAATCGAATCCACCCAAAAGTACCTGTGTGTGCATACCCAATTGATGCGAAAGGTGCTGTTCGATGAGACCCTTTGAAAGCGTTATGGCCAATTATCTGGCCGACTATGCGGCCTATCGTGAACAGCGCGGTTATGCCCTCAAAGCGATCTATCCGCCGTTGGTAGCATTGGATCGATACCTGAAAGCCAACGATGTCAGTTGGGAGCAAATGCAGCGGCCAGCCTTTTTACTCCACTTGCGGGCCACCATCAGCCCGCATCCCAACACCACCAACCGTATGCTGTCGCATGTGCGCGGTCTCTTCGATTATTTAATCCGTCGGCAGATCATTGCCGCCAATCCGCTCAATGATATCCCGCCCGTGCCCGAACGGTATTTTGTTCCTTTTGTCTTCTCACCGGAGCAGACTGATCAGTTGCTAAAAGCGGTGTGTGCAGCAATCAGACGCAACCCAACCCATTTCTTGTTTGATCAGGGGATTTATCTGGCCATGATGATGCTGGCTCGCTGCGGCATGCGCATCAACGAACCCTTGCGGCTATGCCGACATCATTACCGGCCTGATGATGGCAGTTTGTATATTGAGCGGACCAAGTTCAGAAAAGATCGCCTGATACCGCTGCCCAAAGCGCTTTTGGTTGAACTCGACAATTATCTGGCAGCACGTAAGGCGTGTTGTCCGGCTGACCATAATCCCTTTCTGTTGGCAGGCAGAAACGGTCAACCCCTCAAGGTGGATCGGTTCCGTAGGGTCTTTCATCGTGCCGTTGAGGCCAGCGGCCTGAAGCAACCCAAACGAATCATGGGTAACATGACCTTCGGATCGCCGGTACCGCACAGCCTGAGGCATTCGTTTGCCATCAATACCTTGAACCGGATCAAAGCCCGGGGTATCTCCCCCCGGCATGCCCTGCCGGTGTTGGCGGCATACATGGGACACCGTAAATATCAATACACAGCCGCCTACCTGAAGGTGAAAGATGCCGACGATCTTGCCGGCCTGATCGCCTTCACCAAATCCCAACTGGATGTCGTATGAGACTGTCAGCAGTAATCCATCAATTTTTTGACAAGTATTTGCCGCACATCAAAGGGGTGAGCCTGAACAGCATCAAGGCCTACCGGGATACCATCAAGCTATTTTTGCCGTTTGCCGCCAGCCGCCATGGTATCAAGGTCGGTTCACTCTCGCTCGATCACCTTACCCCGGAGGTCATCCTCTCCTTTTTAGACTACCTCGAATCGGAGCGTAAAAACACTGCCAAAACTCGCAATCACCGTCTGGCAGCCATCAAATCACTGGCCAAGATGATCCGCTTCACCCAACCGCAGTGGTCGGCGGCGATGGACAAAATTGTCGTGATCCCGCAAAAGCGGACCCAGCGGCAACTGGTCGGTTTTTTATACCCCGAGGAGATAAACCAAGTCCTGAGCACGGTAAACATCAACACGGCACTGGGCTTTCGTGATTACACCATCTTGCACCTGCTGTTCGAGTCCGGCGCCCGTGCCAGTGAGATGGCCCGGTTGAATCTGGATTACTTCAACCCCGAGAAGGGCTCGCTGGCCATTTTGGGCAAGGGCAACCGCTTCCGACAGGTCGACTTGTCTCCGACGATCGTGAAAATGATCAAGGCATATATACTCAACTACCGCCGCAGACCAAAAGTCGATTATGCCAAGCGGCTGTTCATCAGCCAGCATGGCAAGGCGTTGACACGCCATGGCATCTATCGTCTCTGCCGGAAATACCTGCGGTTGGCGCTATCGGAAAAACGACTGGAAGTTATCAATCCAGTCCACAGCTTTCGTCATTCCTGTGCCATCAACATGCTGGCAGCCGGTTGTTCGGTGACCGACATTAAAAACCATTTGGGACATGAGGACGTCCAATCCAGCATGGTTTATCTGCAAATGGATCTACCGCGAAGAAGGAAAATCCAGCAGCGGTTTACCGAATACACCCAAGCCGTATTGAGCCGCGATGCACAGATAGAAGCGCTGATCGATAAAGAAGAGGAAGACGACATCATGACATGGCTGGATAGTCTCTAAACCCGGCGGTAACCTGTTTGCCGGATACGAAAAGCTGCCTTGAAAGGGAATTAATTATGTTGCCTACTTGAATAAAATGGGAGTGCTTAAAGTCGCTATGATTATGATATTATGGTAGAAACTATACGTTGCAGAACGACTGCTTGTATTTTGTATGCTTTCAGTAAGATAGGTTAGATGACAACATAATAGCAGATAGCGCAAGCTCGGCTACCCGTTTGCTATGATTCGGCTATCGTCGTATTACATCATCACCGAAAACGGGTGAGAGCTGTATCCGGCAATCCTCATCCCTCCTGTATTTTCAACGACCAAGCATAGGTGGTCGTAGTGCATGTCCTCCGGTTAAGCGGCAGCACCCATGTTAGATCAAAAAACGTTATCTTCAACCGAAATCAATAGATGGCCGTTTCCAGCATCCGCGCAACCTCCTCACGCAGTTTTTTCCTCTGTTTCCCGACGTAGTATTCATTGATCTTGTCCAGGGGCAGGAAGCGGTCCGGGGTCACGACCACCTCAGGCCGGCTCAGCACATACAGGTCCACCTCCTGTCCGTATTTGTCGACAAGAAGCTTCTTCAAACGGGCAACCCCTTCTTTTGGATAGATCCCGGCCCCAAGGACTTCCAATAAAAAATGGAATCTTCCGTCAAGATGGGTGGCGTTGGTGTGAAGCAAATGAAAATCGGCATCTACTTTCATTTCCTGGTCTATAAATACCCTCATCTGGTTGACCAGCGCGACGGTTTCCGGTGTTTCATCCTCCATGGCCCACCAACCGTAGCGCAATTTTCCCTCCCGGTCGTAGAGATCCATGGGAATATGTCGAATCACCAGTTTGAGGCGCTCGTCGCCGCTCTTCAGCCTTATTTTGGATTCCAATTCGCCGATCTCATCCTTTGCGAGGGGCCGCATACCGGCAACCGCCGCCAGCATGACCGGATGATTCGACAAGGGAACGTATTCGACTTCATCGAGGTACAGCCCGACATGATTGAAAAAATACTCCCGCAGAATCTGTTCGGTGGTCGCAATCTTTTGCAAGGTGGGGTTCTCTGAACTGGCCAAAAAGTTTCCATCGAGGTCCTGGGCGACGGCTTCGTTGGCGTGCCCCACAGCAGATACGTCACGACTGAGGAGGCTTCGCACAAGAAGTTCGACGGGTCTGTCGACGCCTTCGGCCATCTTGTCCTGCAGCTTTTTAACCTGGTGGGGGGAGAGGGTGCGAGGGGTGTGGACTTGAAGGAACACGTGCAGCTCTTCCTCGCCTTCGTCAGTAATCATTTTATCCAACCCGGCAGCCGTAATATCGGCCAATTCGGTGTACACCACTGTTTCGAGAACCGCCTGCACCCGCCTCTGACGCATGATCTCAAACAGAGAGTGGCTCAAAAAGGCTGCCACCAACACAAATCCGACAATAGCAAGGCCGAAACGCCGGAAAAAATCCTTGCGGCTAATTCCGCTACCGTAATCTCGTGCCATCCCGCTGGCTATAAAGGTGGCGGCGCCTACCAGCAGGATCGATAGAAAGTTGGCAAAAAACAGAAGAAAGGAGCCAACCCCCCCTTCGATCGCCCCTAAAGAGAGGCACAGACCCGAGTTGGCCAGGGGCGGCACGATGGCCGTGGCGATGGCAACCCCGGGAAGGGCCGGGCTGATTTTTTCATCGATAAGGGCATAAGCCCCGGCGAATCCGGCCAGAATGGCCACAAACAGGTCGAACAGGTTGGGCTGGGTCCGCGACAGCATCTCGGGGGTCGCATCGAGCCCCGGCAGCATCAGGCCGAGCACAAAGCCCATGGCCACCGCCACCGCCACACCAGCCACCTCGGCACGGACAGCCCGACCCAGCAGGTGTGCGTCTCCCCTCACAAGGGCAAAGGAAATCCCGAAAATCGGGGTCATCAGCGGCGCCACCAGCATGGCCCCGATCACGACTGCCGTGCTGTTGGAAATCAGGCCGAAGCAGGCGATGCCGGTCGAGACGGCCACGAGAATGTAAAAACGAAGCGCCGGCTCGGAGCCGGTCGTGATTTCATCCCGAAAGGTGTCAAACCGATCCTTGGTGATCCTCATTAAAAAGCGCTGTTTCATTTCAAAACCTTCAAGGTCAGGAAGATGGCCCGTAAGACAGCTTCAGGCCAAGAATACCCACGACGATGAGCCCCACGAAGAAGAACCTGGAAAAACTTGCCGGCTCTTTGAAAATGAGGATGCCCAGGACAAAAGTGCCCACCGCCCCGATCCCTGTCCAGACCGCATAGGCGGTGCCCATGTGGATGACACGCTGGGCCAGCAGCAGAAGTGTGCCGCTGACCACCATTGAAAGGATCGAGAAAGACAGCCAGCCGAAGTGGGCACCCGTTTCTGTCCAGCCAAGTTTCAGTCCCAAGGGCCAGCCCCATTCGAAGATGCCTGCGATCACCAGATAAATCCAAGCCATGCAAGTGCTCCTTTATCGCCGCTATTGCGCTTTTTTCTCATCCATTTCTTCAAGAACCCCGTTGCTGAAGTAAAGGATGTAAATATAGCCCGATTCCGGGCCGTAGATCCGCTTTTCGACACTCCTGCCTCCCCTGCGGCCCCGCAGCTCCCCTTCGGATTTCGTCATCGGTTCGCCGCAGTTGACCAACACCTCTTCGCTGTGCACGCCCACCTTGACAAAGAAGTTGTCGCAGCGCATGGCGGCTGAAGCCGGGCCGACGATGGATAACCCGAACAAGATGCCAATCAATAGCAAATAGGTCTTTTTCATTTTTCAGATCCTCCGGTTTTAATTTCCGGTGTATTTCTTATAATCCACCTCTTCGATTTGCGGCAGCTTCCAGCTTTGATCGAAATATGCTTTTTTCGGTCCATAGAATCGGAAATATGGGAACCAGGCCCGGCCCGGCAGGGTACGAACATAGTTTGCTTCCCAGCCTTTGGGCGGCGCATTCGGGCCGACCATTATGGTGATGGAACCGCCGTCGTTTTTACGCAGACCTTCCGTTCGGCTACCCACGGTCGCCTTGCCGCTTTTTACTGCCCCGCCGCCCGTAAGGAGTGAGAATCGTATATTAAATCTGATTTTACAATTTATGACCTTTAGCGGTTTTCATGCCTCTGCTTATAAGGTTGTTTGATTCGTTAAGGAAACACAATATAACCATTATACCGTCATTATTGATTGCAGACCCGTACCCCTTAAAATGCATAGCGGATATGGTCACCCACAATTTCTAACGTCTTCTCACATTGATCACCCTCGGCGGTGGCTCTATCGAATGCCGCTTCTACCAATAATGATGTACCACCGGTAGCAATGGCAGCGCCACCAGAAAGCAGCGTTCCTTTTTCGTTTAGACCAATACCTGGACTGGCCAAGGTACCTTTCAGTTTGACAAAAGGCTTAACCAACAAGTCGGCGCTCATGCCGACTCCCGATCTCGGCTTTGTATTGAACTCAACGTTCAGCTTTTCAGTTTTTAGATCGATGCTCCCACCTCCGACAATCATTACTTTTTCACCTTGGGCCAACATGCCATCGAAAGTAACTTGACCATCAACAATATTTGCGCTGACAATTGTACAGTCCCAATTAGAAAATTCTTCATCCTTGGCAAGGGGATCCAGCGC
>JBAVYC010000710.1:0-3785 GCA_049698595.1 Desulfobacterales bacterium
CTCATATTTGAATTTACCCGGCAAAGGGAGCAAAGCCTGGCAAACGACGCCAAAGATGCGGATGCGACATTAAAGGGAGTCATTCGAACCATAAGTACCAGGACGATCTCGCGGGTAGGCACGGAAGTAGCCAACGAGCGGGAAGTTGTCATGACTCTCGATCTGAGATTGATCAAACAGAAAGGGGCGGTAATCTGGACAGCGAAAGGCCTTTCAGGTCGACAGGCATATAATGTTTCAGACCAGAAGCTTGAAAACGACCGCAATGAGGACATCGCCATTGCAAGACTTTCAGAACGTATATCAGAAAGAATTTTCAGTCGGTTAACCGATGATTTTTGATACCATAAAGTCTCGAGTACAACGAATTCCACAAAGAAAGAATTCATTAATTTTAAGCACTTAGAGGTAATAAATCAAACAGGCTCTTTCAGAGTGAAAACAGTGCCGGGTCCTATGGACCCGGGTATCAACTTTTTTCGGAGGCCCTAACGTCCGCATTCAGATTCCAGGTAGTAGTGTTCAGGCATCAATTCAGAAATTTTTCACATATGACACCTGGCATATTTACCCGTTAACCAATGCGAAATTTATGTTTTGGCGGAATTGACCAGTTTTGAAAGGCGGGAAATCTTCCGAGCGGCGGTTTTTTTGTGAATCACGCCCTTTTTTGAAGCCTTATCAATAAGTGCTTGGGCAGCGATCAGTTTTGCCGTAACATCCCCATTTGATGATTCTTCAACCGAAGAGCGCACATCTTTGACGATACTTTTTACTCTCGTTTTTACTGCTTTATTGCGCAAACGACTCAATTCATTTTGCCGGGCACGTTTTAATGCCGATTTGTGATTAGCCAACGGTAAGCACTCCTTTTCTGAATAGTTATAAAACTGTATAAATATTAATTAATATTGAGCATGTCAAGAATTTTTACAAATTTAGCCATTAAAATTATCGGTAATCAAATTCTATGTCTGAAAATTCCCGGATAGTTAAAGCTGCCGGCGTTGTCGGGGCGGCAACTCTCGCAAGCCGCATCCTGGGTTTTATTCGCGATGCGGTGATTGCTTGGTATTTTGGTGCCGGACTCAGCTCCGATGCGTTTATTGCAGCCTTTAGAATACCGAATTTATTGAGACGCCTTTTCGCGGAGGGTTCTTTGAGCTCTGCCTTTGTCCCGGTTTTCACGGAATATCTTGTTAAGCAGGGCCAGACCGAGGCCTTTTACCTGGCACGCTCAGCTTTCAGATTGCTGGGCGGCATCTTGTTGGTTGTTGCAATTGGCGGCGTTTTATTGTCTCCCTGGATTGTGCGGGTGATTGCCCCTGGATTTTCAGCAGACAAGCTTGCGCTTACAATTATCCTGACACGTTTGATGTTCCCTTACATTTTTTTTATCGGATTGGTCGCGCTTTGTATGGGAATTCTTAATGTCCTCGGTCACTTCGCAGCACCGGCGCTCGCACCGGTTTTATTAAATCTATCCATCATAGGATCCGTATTTTTTATTTCACCTTTTTTGACCTCGCCGGTAATTGGACTCGCTATCGGAGTCCTGATCGGTGGTTTTCTCCAACTTGCGCTTCAATTACCGGTTCTGATAAAAACCGGGTTCTATTTCTGGGAAAAGGCAAAAATCATCCATCCCGGATTAAAACGGGTGGGGGCATTGATGCCACCTATCATTTTAGGGGGGGCTGTTTATCAAATCAATATACTGGTCGGGACCATGCTGGGATCTCTGCTGGACCCGGGAAGCGTTACTTACCTGTATTTTGCCGATCGCCTGGTTCAATTTCCCCTTGGCGTATTTGCCATTGCAACGGCTACCGCTGTTTTACCCAGTCTGTCCCGGCAAGCTGCCACCGGGGATCTCGACCCGCTCAAAGACACATTCGCTCAGGCGCTGAAACTGGTTATTTTTATCATGATGCCCGCCACGGTCGGTCTTATCATCCTTCGAGAGCCCATCGTTGCATTGTTATTTCAACGCGGGGAATTTGACGCCCAGGCAACACGGTTGACGGCCCAGGCACTTTTATATTATTCTATAGGTCTCTGGGCATTTTCGGCTGTGAGAATAGTTGCGGTCACCTTTTTTGCTCTTCAGGATACCAGAACCCCGGTAAAAATGGCGGGCATATCGATATTAGCAAATATCGTCTTGGGCGTTGTGTTGATGAAACCACTCGCTCACGGTGGTCTTGCCCTGGCTACATCACTTGCTTCAATGTTGAATCTGGGGCTTCTCCTGGGTGCCTTGAGGACTAGACTGGGTGCACTGGGATGGAAAAGCATTGCATTGTCTGTTTGTAGATCTTTGGTATGCTCTATCGTCATGGGGATTGGCGTTCATATGGTGGTATCGTTCATGATTCCGGATATAGATTGCACCCTATCCGGGCTTATAGGCGGCGTTGCCGGCAGTATTGTCGTTGGGCTTATCATTTATGGCGCCGGCTCATATTTGATAAAAAATCCGGAACTAAGTCTAGTTATCGTAGAAGCCGGGAGAGGCATTGACAAAAAATGGCCAAGACGCAAAAAATTTTGATATCAAGTGCGGTTCTTTTACTTTTAGCTTTGTTTTTTTTTATTATTGTCAGTGAGCACGGGCTTGCGGATTTGATATTTTTAAGACAAGAACGGAAGAAACTGGTGGAAAAAAGCGAACGGCTCACCCGGGAGAATCTTTCCATGGGCATCGAAATCGATCGATTGAAACATGATCCTGAGTATATCGAAAATATAGCCAGAAAAGAACTTGGAATGATCGGTGAGGATGAAGTTATTTTGAAGCCCCAGAGCCATCCGGGACAAAAAAAATGAGCGAAGACATCAATATTTATACTGAGACCATGGCAAAAGTTTATGCCGCACAAGGCCATTGGGGAAAAGCTGCTGAAATATATCGCCACCTTTTGACCGGTGCTCCGGCACGAAAGGATTTTGCCGATGCATTGGCTGAAGCCGAGACAAAGATGCTTAAAGATTCACCTGAAAACTCCGAACAACTCGTGCCGCTATTTAGAGAATGGATCGAACTATTGTTCAGATATGAAAAGTTACAAAGGCTGAGGAACCTGAAAGACAGGATTTAGGTGCAGACCTGGTTCTTCATCAAATCATTTTTTGGGTTTTCCCACCTTGAAGGCATCCGATGTTTCGCCTTTTGAAAAAAATTCTGCCTTTATACGCTTTTTCTTGCTACCCAGGACCTTGACCCGGCCATCTTTTTGATAAATAATAATTTTAGATCCGGTAATGGAATTTTTACCGCTCAATACCGTTGAATTTTCGCCGGTCAAAATAATTGTCATCGCTGCCGTATCATATTCCAAGGCTTCAGTTTTAGCGATATATTGGTCTGTTGTGACATTGACATTGCCGGTGGCAACGATTTTTTTCAACACCTCTTCATCGTTTCCTTTCTTTTCGGTATTCAACAATTCTCCCTTGTAATAAATTCTCAATTTATCAGAGGTGATCACAAAATCCGCCTGGGTAGCCTTCACGTTACCAATAAATTCAGCAAATTTTGCTTTATTGTCCGACTCCAACTTTTCGGCGGTAATTACAATGGGTGTATTTTCCGATTTTTCATTGGATGGTTTAACCTTAGGTTTGTCGGCTGCAGATGCTGCACCCGCAATTAACGCTGCAGTTATAAAAAAGGCAATTGTCCAAAGCGGTGCATTTCTATCAATTGTTAGCTTAACAAACTTAAAATGTTTCACAAAACCCCCTATTACTCGAAATGGACTATTCCCATAGGTTCGAAAGAA
>JBAVYC010000711.1:0-13738 GCA_049698595.1 Desulfobacterales bacterium
CAGTTGCATATACCGGTATGGTTGGCTTGCCTGCCATTTACTGGCGGCTGCTTTATGGCGTATGGCTTAGGTAACCGGATAACACCTTGACGAAATTAAAGGTTACATGATAAAAATTGCCCATTGAAATCCGGAATTGTTTGCGGCCGATGTGCCTTTAAAAATAGCCGCCGCCGCAGACGGACGGGATCTTAATTAACATAAGGTAATATATACCTGGGTTGAGCGCTTCAACGTCCAAGGTTTCTGGTTAAAATACCATAACTGGTTACTAACAAAAATATTTCGCGTCAATCGGGTCGAATTCCATATATCACCCAATGGGTGAAAAAAGCCAACCCAAACAGTGGAATATAAAGTAACCGAGATCAACATTTTAGAACCTTTGAACCTTGAACCCGGAACCCGGAACCGATCATTATAGGATGCGTCAGATGTCGGAAACATCGTTGCCCAACCATTTCACCGGTCTGGCCCGCTTAAAGCTTTTCTTTGCGCTTTCGAGGACCCCACACGGTTTACTGGACATGTGTACGCCTGCTTTTGGTGCATTGCTGTGGCTCGGACATTTTCCGCCGGTTCAAACCATCGTTGTCGGAATCATCACGACGTTTGCCGGTTATACCGCCGTATATGCATTGAATGATGTGATCGACTACAAAGCGGATAGAGAAAAAGCGGCAATGGGTGGGTTTTCGGATCCTGGCAACGATTTGGACAGTCTAATCGTCAGGCACCCCATGGCCCAGGGCCTGTTGAGTTTTAAAGCGGGGCTCTTCTGGGCACTGAGTTGGGCCTTGCTGGCGCTGACCGGTGCATATATACTAAATCCGGTCTGTGTTCTTATTTTCCTGTGCGGCTGCGCCTTGGAAACGCTTTATTGCATATTGTGGCGTGTCAGCCCGTTCCGTACCATCGTCAGTGGGGCCGTAAAAACCTCCGGTGCCATCGCAGCTGTCTTTGCTGTCGATCCCCATCCCTCCGGGATGTACATAACCTGTCTGTTCTTACTGCTTTTTTTCTGGGAAATCGGCGGCCAGAATATTCCTAACGATGGCTTCGATGTTGAGGAAGATAAACGCTTTAATGCCCGGACCATACCGGTTGTTTATGGGATCCGGACTGCGAATGTGATCATTGTCGCAACGGTTGTGCTGACCCTGATTACAAGCACCGTGATTTTTTATTTTTCATGGACAATTTATAGCATCAGCTTTATCCTCGTTTCCGTGGCTGTCGGGGTTTACCTGCTCTTGCTGCCGGCATTAAAGCTTTATCAATCCCGCCACCGATCCCATGCCATGGCGTTGTTTAATAAGGCCAGCTATTATCCGGCGGTGTTGCTTGTAATCGTTATGATTAAAATGATGGTTTAGTTTTTGAGGGCTCGCCAAATAATTTTGAAATTTGTTTCAACTTTGAATCGACGTTGATCATTGTTTCGACGCCTCGGCTAATTGTTTGACATATTCAGGCAAACAATCGGCGTGTAAGGAACTACAGGGAGTTGCGCATGAAAGAATTCAATGTGGATGAACTTGCCGGATACAACGGTGAAAACGGCAATCCGAGTTACATCGCTCACGACGGTAAGGTTTTTGATGTCAGCGGCAGCAAGCTCTGGCGAAAAGGCTTTCACATGAAGCGCCATCATGCCGGACATGACCTGACCAACGATCTGCAGGCCGCCCCCCATGAAATAGATGTCCTGCAACGCTATCCCCAGGTGGGGGTATTAAAAAAGGTCGTCGATGAGCGCCAAATCCCCCAGCCGATTGCCTGGCTCATTACCCGCTATCCTTTTCTTAGACGTCATCCCCATCCCATGACGGTGCACTTTCCCATCGTTTTTATGCTTTCCAACACAGTGTTTAATTTGCTTTACCTGATCACCGGCCAGAAGTCATTTGAAATAACCGCTCTACACTGCCTGGGAGCCGGCATTATATTTATTTTTGTGGCCATCACCACCGGGATATACACCTGGTGGCTGAATTATTGGGCTAAAATGCTCAGACCGGTAAAGATAAAAATACCGTTATCACTTATCATGCTGGCGACGGCCGTTATTATTTTTATCTGGCGCATTGCGGTACCGGATGTTCTGATAAACTTCACCGGGCTGAGCAGTATTTATCTGTTGCTGGTCTTGTCACTGGCGCTGATGGTGACCATTATCGGCTGGTATGGAGCGTCGATGACATTTCCGGTGGAGAAAGATTAGGGATATGGCTGAATCACCACAGCATCATCTTTCGCAACAAATGGAAGCATTTATTCATGGCCTTCCCAAGGCGGAATTGCATATTCACATCGAAGGGGCCCTCGAACCGGAGCTGATGTTTGAAATTGCTGCGAAAAACGGTTGCAGCCTTCCCTATGAATCAGTTGCCGATATCCGTCGGGCATATAATTTTAGAGATCTGCAGTCCTTTCTGGATCTCTACTATCAAGGTGCGCAAGTGCTGCTGGAGGAGGATGATTTTTACCGGCTAACCTGGGCCTACCTCCAAAAGGCTGCTGAACAGAATGTCCGCCATACGGAAATATTTTTTGACCCCCAGACCCACACGCAACGGGGGATCAAATTCGAAACGGTTGCACGGGGAATTCACCGGGCCTTGAGGGATGCCAAACCCCAACTGGGCCTGTCATCTAAGCTGATTTTGTGTTTCTTGCGGCATCTGAGCGCAGCAGATGCCATGCAGACCCTTGAAGAGGCGCTGGAGTTTAAAAATTGGATTACCGCGGTAGGGCTGGATTCTTCTGAATTGGATTTTCCGCCTGAGATCTTTGCACCGGTATTCGATCGGGCACGCCGAGAGGGATTTAAAACCGTGGCCCATGCCGGTGAGGAAGGTCCCGCAAAGTATATCTGGCAAGCCTTATCGTTGCTGAAAGTGGAACGGATCGATCACGGAATTCGCTGTGTTGAAGATGCCGCACTGGTGGAATATCTGGTGAAGCAGCAAATTCCTTTAACCGTTTGCCCGTTGAGCAACATCAAACTCGGTGTTTTTGACCACCTGGGTCAGCATAACCTCATGCAAATGTTAAAATTAGGTTTGTGCGTAACGGTCAACTCCGATGATCCGGCATATTTTGGCGGCTATATCGAAGAGAACTTTCGGGCGCTTTACGAAGCACTTGGGATAGGTTCTCAAGATATTCACAAGCTGGCCCGCAACGCCTTCCGGGCTTCATTTCTCGAATCGGCAGAAAAAAAACAGTATCTGAAGGAACTGGATGAGTTTGTCTCTGGTTTTATCTGGCAACATTAGGATTATAAAGGAGCATTGTATCCGAATATGGACGAAAAGCGATATCTAACCGCCCAGGAACTATTGAATGATTCATATGAACTCGGTCTGCGCATATTCAAAAGCGGATTCAGCCCCAGTTTTATTATCGCCATATGGCGAGGTGGAACGCCGGTGGGCATTGCAGTTCAGGAAATACTGGACCATTTAGGTGTAAAAACCGATCACATTGCCATCCGGACCTCTTCTTACTACGGTATCGACAAAAGAGATAAAGAGGTCCGAGTCCATGGATTGGAGTACGTTGTCCAACACGCCAACTGGGAAGACGGGCTTCTCCTTGTGGATGACGTTTTTGACAGCGGCCGCAGCATTAAGGCGGTCATCGAGACGCTGCAAAAAAAGATGCGCCGCAACCTACCGGACGACATCCGGATCGCAACACCGTGGTTTAAGCCCAAAAAAAACGTAACCGGCATTATTCCGGACTATTTTATCCATGAAACCGATCAGTGGCTGGTTTTCCCTCACGAACTCGACGGCCTCACCCGCGAGGAAATATTCGCCAACAAACCGGGGATGAAAATACTGTTCGAGAGCGCGGGAATAGACTGACCCTTATCGGATTTTGTCTGACCGCATGTTTTAGGGAACGTAAGGTTTCAGCGTTCAGGATTTCACGACTCGCATTTCTGACACCTGAAACCTTCTGGAAGTCGAAACAAAACTGAGATCAAAATTTATTTCCATATAAGTCTATTTGAGAGTAGCTTTTCGCCACCCAGTACAAAACTGTCTGCCATGACAAAAATTGTTGATCTTCAGACATATCGGACCCGGGCTTTGGAACAACGAGGATTTGGTCCCTGGCAAAAACGCTTTGGGGAATCCTTTGATTCGAAAACCCGAATTGTCGATCTTTCAGACAGCACTTTGTACTATCTGGCACAACCCGGCGAATCCAGCTCTATCGCGTATTACGAGTTCATTATGGGTATCCTGGATCTGGGCACCGCATCAAAATTCCACTATCTCGGCAACAGGGACCAGATGAAGGTCGTGGACATTCATCTTTTTTTGGCAGACCAAATGCGCTTCGAAATGATGCGACGATTGGAATGGATCAGATCCTTTGAAGGAGGGCAATACAGCCTGCTGGACATGGTTCAGGAGTTTGAGAAAGTAAAAACGAAATGCCGTCAACACCCGCCGATTCTATCTAAGTCAAATTCCGATTATGCAACATATACAGAGCTTACCAGCGGAGACAAAGACGTATTCATCCGTCGGATGCTGCAAGAGGCACTTGACGCCTTTAAGGAAAGACTATAGGCGTTTTAATCGCCCAAGAAATGCACACAGACTCGCCGCTTTGAGGCGAAGCTTCGCAAGGTGGGAATTCTTCTTTTGAGGTTTTGGTCAGATTTATCCGCTGTTAGAAATCAGGTCGAAAAAACATAATAACTCAGATTCCGTGGCCCATACTTCCTTAGCCCCGGTGAGTCAGGTATCGCATTTATGGGTCTATCCCCGTTGCGGCGGTTGCCGTCCAGTTTGAGGTCTAGTTCCTCAGGGCATAATCTCTGAATCCTCATCTTTCCATTTGCGTAATGGAAGGACTCATTGTTTAGGTTGCCAGTCGGATTCATAAAGGAGAGCAACCTGCCACTCCGGAGATGCGTGCATCTGAAAATTGCAGATAGAGTCGAAATAACGTCATCAAATCAGTGACGACCCCGCTGCTTTCCAACCCTCAGGAATTATTCTGCGGGGATATAAGGGATTTCCTGACCCCACCATCCTTGCGACTCAGATTTTTGGAGCTTTTCAGGTGTAGGGCTCTTATATCCTCCCCAACTAAAAAACATGTGATCGTGGTTCTTGTAAATGGTATCGTGTTTGTACCATTCAGCCGTGCACCCTGCTAGAAAAAACACAATAATCAATAGAAATAAAATTTTTTTCATGACCGAACCTCCTTTCTAAAGTAAAACAGAATCGAATCTGACTTTCCGACTGTTTTAACCTGTTGCATATTATAAACACCTTCAAAAAAAAGTCCACAGAAAAAATCAAAAAATGAAGAAAATTTTCAATATGAATCCCTTTCACTGTTCGCCGCCAGATCGTCTTCCATATTAAGAGCCTGAAAAAGCTTCTATTTAGCCTCAAGCCATCAAAGAATTTAAGTCCGGACAACAAAATACCGATATCAAAACTGTTGACTTATCACGGGTGCATTCCCTGGAATGAGCGGTTAGGTCAGGCAACCGTTTATAATAATACAGAGGTTGAGTGGTTCAGTTTAGGTAATAAAATGACTAAAAATAAAAAAAAATGGCATGCTTTTTTGTTAATTATAGGCCTTCTTTTACTGGTGACGGGCTGCGCGCTGGATGCTTACAGAATGCATCCGGAATTTGACATCAGGGCAGGTTCTATTCGGGAATCGGTGCTTATTATCCCTGACGTCAGCATGTATGAGTTATCATCGAGCGGGCAGGCCATGTTGCGGGATGACTGGAGCGGGGTCGGTCGCCAAAACCTGCAAGATGCCATTTTACAGGATTTTAAGAAGAAAAATTGCAAGGTAAAACTCGTGCAGTTGGATACCCAAACTGCGCAGGAAATAGCAGAAATAAAAGCCCTCTATGGGCTGGTTCATAAAACCATAGATCAGCGCACTTTCGGGTCTCATCAACAGTTGGCTGATAACGATGGATTTATTTTTTCTTTGGGATCCCTTGATTCCATTTTGCAAAAATTCGGTGCCGACGCCATGATCTTTGTAACCGGCTATGATCAGGTTTATAAGGGCGGACGTAAGGCGTTGATAGACCTTGCCATTGCGGATTCATCCGGAACCATTCTCTATTATACGGTAAAAGGCACCACGCAAGGCAAGGACCTTAGAGATCCGGCCAGCACGGCGGTCCTGATCCGAGATCTATTATCCAGTTTTTCAAGGATGGAAGGATGAAATATTCAGCTTTGATCATGGTCGTTTGGTGTCTGGTGGCCGGTTGTGCAACACCCCGGCCCATCCCGGTTACCCGGACACTTACGGCAAATGAAGAAGAGCAGATGCTTTGGCGGCAGGCACAGGAAGAACTGAACGCCATAAATGCCAGTGGGGTTCTGTATCAGGACGTGGAAATCGAAAATTATCTTAATCGGATAGCCGCAAAGCTGAATGCGAATTCCATCTCGCCGGACTTTTCCTTTCAAATTAAAGTGGTCAAAGATCCCAGCCTAAATGCGTTTGCCTTCCCGAACGGCGTCATCTATATCCATAGCGGAATCCTTGCCCGCATGGATAACGAAGCCCAGTTGGCCGCCCTGCTGGCCCATGAAATGGTCCATTGTACCCATCGTCATTCTTTAAGGGTGCTGCGAAGCATCAAAGATCGGACAGCGGCAAAAAATGATAGGCCTCCAAGGGTTCGGGAACTTGCTCAGCTTCTCGGCATAACCGGATCGATCGCCTCATTGGGCGGCTACACCCGTGAACTTGAAACCGAAGCCGATCGCGTCGGGCTTGACCTGGCGGTCAAAGCAAACTATGATCCTAGAGAAATCTTAAATCTTTTTGGACTCCTGAAACAGGAAATTGAACTCGAGGGAGTCAAGGAACCTTATTTTTTCGGCACCCATCCCAAGGTCGGACAACGCATTGAAAATGTCAACAATTGGCTGGCCGAAAAATATCGCGGAAAAATCACGGGCATTAAAAACACGGACGTATTTCAATCCAAGATATCCCGGTTGGTTCTGGACAATGCACGCCTGGATCTCCGGCAGGGACGATTTTTCGTTGCCCAAAGGACAGTGGAAAAATTCCTGGCCGTCAAACAGGACGATGCCCGGGCCTATTTTCTGTTGGGTGAGGTATTCAGACAGCGAGGTCGACAAGAAGATGCGGCGGCAGCCATCAAAAATTATGAAAAGTCGATTTCACTGAATCCGTCCTTTCCGGAACCGCACAAGGCCATGGGATTGATACATTATAAGGACGGGAAAAAACGCCTGGCAAAAAAACATTTCGAATCGTGCCTGCTGCTTTCACCGGATACCATCGACAGGGCTTACATTCAGGGATATTTAAAATTGTGTGTAACCAACGGAGAAGGATAATGAAAAAAAAAATAGCTTTACTAATTTCTCTATTTTTAATTACCGGTTGCGTATCTGTGGCTCAGGAGCGCAGCTTGAAGAGTCTACCCGACAACGATTTTTCCGTTGAAATACCGCAAGGATGGTGGAAGCCTGACTATATTAATAAATATCTGATTACGAAAGATGGTGCCTTTCTGCAGTATGTGCTCATTCAGCAGCGTCCGATCGATCTTCCTTATAGACATACGAAAAAGAAATTAAACCAAGGGATGCTGCCCCAGGAAGCAGCCGGCATTATTATTGATGAAATTGCCTCGGACCGTCGTATTTTAAATTTTGATGTTATCGAAAACGCCCCCGCGGTCATAGACGGATATGCGGGTTTTAAAATTTTATTTATCTACAAAGATAGAAAAGGTTCGGCCTTCAAAACACTTTATTACGGATTTATCAGTGGTGATTCGTTTTTTAATTTGCGATATAACGCCGCCATGCGGCATTATTTTGAAAAGGATATTGCCGACTTTGAGCAAATCCTCAGCAGCTTCAAGGTGGTTAAACCTAAGTTGAGCAATTTTTTGCGAAGAGATGTGACGAGATCTTGATGCAGCAGGGTTTGCAAAAACCACAGGCATACCCATGGATATATCAAGGATTTTTGCAAGCCTTGATGCGCAAGAGATCGTTGCAGATCGAGTAAAAAATCGCTCAATTTAGGTTGGAGCCAAAGCTGCACTAGAAATCGCACTGGACCGTTGAGTCGTATGGTTGTAAAGTGCAGCCCCTAAAGCACCAAGTCACAGAGAAGAGATAGAACAAGTTCGCTTCGCTCACAATTGGAACAATGGAATGATGGAAGGCTGGGACAACAAGAAATATATCTATTTAGGCCCACTATTCCAAAATTCCAACATTCCATCGTTCCATGTAGACGACATAATACCAGTATCGTTAATAGATAGATGATTCCGATAAATTGTAGAATTCCCGCAACATCTCAATATACATCGATAAATTCGGTTTCCCCCCCGCCAAACTCAACCAGTGTATCGGCGGCGAGAGCCAGACCTTCTTGCAGATGTGCCCTCTCAATCCCGGGAACGGCATATGCGTAAAACAGCACATTTTCAGTATCTTCCCTCACCCGGGTCTTTTCATCCGCCCCCTGGCAAAGCACGCAGACGATTTCTTTGTCATCCCGCAGCACTATTTCACCTTTTTTCGTGATGAAGATACGCCCGCCCATTCCGGTACAAATTTCTTCTTCGTCGGCGACATCCAGTTGCAGATTCCCGTCAAACTTCCGATAATCGGTTACTGCCACCAAGATACCAGCGCACATTTCGGCCATAAAATGGGCATCAACGAAAAGGGAATAGCGGGGAAAACCACTGTTGATGGTTCGTCGGAGGTGTTTGGTCAGCGGGCAGTCGAACCCGAACTGCTTGAAAAAGTCGGCATATATCTCTATCCGGCCTGAAATTTGGGCCAACGTATCCCGCCGTCTCATTTTCCTCAAAAGCTTTCTTTTATACGCATCAAATCCCGCCGGATTTAAAACGTGACGGCAACCTCTGATAACGGTAAGGCCGAAGCCCACATCGGGGTAGGCTTCCAGGTATTGTTGTGACACGCAAAAATCATGATCCACGGTATTATCTCCTTGGATTTAATTAAATAATACTAGAATGCTCAACGGACAGTTATAATTCGATGTTGGCCGTCATCTGATCAATCCCATAGCAAGTAAAACTAATGGCATTATTGACTCCCCATGTCAAATCCGTGACTGCTGAATGATGGTCGGTCTTTTTCGTCGCGATCCTGTATCCATCTGAATCATATCTATTTATTTCCAAAATGAATGTTTTTTAGTCACAGAACAGATAACCTGGTATGCTTTTTGCTTAACACCATAGCACACTTAAGTCAAAATAAAATAGCAAGGAGATTGAGTCATGGTCAAAAAAATTTTTCTTTTCTGGGTAATGGGTATTTTTTTCGTCAGCTGTGCAGCCTTACCAACCACACCGAAACCGGCACAGGCACCACAGGAAATCGTTGTAAAAGTCGAGGCCGCGGACCCGACGAAAGTAACGGTTGATGAGGGACAAAAAAATCGGGTGAACAGATCCATGGAAGTGGCCAACCCGGAGGGCCGTCTATCCCAGCTGTCGTTCATCGCCAACGACAAGGCCTTTGTCAAAATCTTCTCGGGGCTGTCGGTGGCGGATGTGACCCGGTTGTGGAACGATCTTGTCGTCCTGGAGAATAACACAGAAATCCGCGACGTGAATCTGTTTATCAATTCCCCCGGCGGCGATGCGTTTTCAGGATTGGCTCTGGCGGATCAGATCGAACGGGCCAGAAGAAAAGGCTTTAAAGTCACAGCCCATGCCTCGGGCATCATTGCCAGCGCGGCTGTGCCGGTGTTTGCGGTTTGCGATGTTCGTCTGGCTGCACCGGGAACCATTTTCATGGTGCATGAAGCCGCCCTGTGGAAATGGCCGGGGCGGGAAACTGCTTCCGATATTCGATCCCAAAACGATTTGATGTACCTGTTGCGTGATCGTTATATCGGAAAACTGGTCGACAATTCCAAACTAAACAAATCAAAGTGGGAAGAGCTGGAAAAAAAGACCACCTGGTTTAGTGCCGACAAGGCGATGGACTGGGGACTGGTAGACAACATCGAGTAGTCCCGATATCCGGCAATATCCATAATGCTGCGCGCGTATTTGACTCAAGCTTCTCGCTATCTCTGATCCGACCGCATGCGCGCAGCAATTAACATCATAAAAGGTCGTTAAAGTCAGCAGCACTTTAACGACCTTTTTCTTTGGCAACTCTGATTTTAAAGGTTATTAAATTCAGCCGAAATTTGATTCACGCTCTTAACCATCATAAAATATTTTACCCGGATTCAGGATACCATTGGGATCGAACAATGATTTAACGCGTTTCATCCAGTTCAGGCTGGTACCATGTTCGGCAACCATGTATTTTCTTTTCCCCAGCCCGATACCATGCTCTCCGGTGGCGGTACCGCCCAGCTCAATACATTTGGACACCAGACGCTGGGAGATTGCGTTAATGAGATCCCATTGTTTCTGATCACCTTTTTTACCGACGATATTCAAATGCACATTTCCGTTTCCGGCGTGGCTGATGTAATAACTGACCAGATTGGTTCCGGCCAGTTCTTTACGAATGTCGGCGATCAAGGCCGAATAGGCGGTTATGGGTACAGCGACGTCCATAACCATAATACCGCAATCCGGATGATTGCGAGGAATCATCTCGCCCAGTGCATGGCGGGCCTTGAAGATTCGATCCCTTTCCGCCCGGCCTAAACCCGGCTGGAATTGGCTGCAGCCCCCGGCTCTGCAGATTTCCTCAGATATTTCCAGGACCTCCGCCAATTGACTGGTTGTGGAACCATGAAATTCCATAAATAGCGTTGGTGAAACATTCAATCCCAGACTTTCCTGTCGATTCATCAGTTCAATGCATTCCGGGCCCAGCAGCTCTAATGCAGCCGGGTTTAATCCGGCCCGCATAATCTCAAAAACCACCTTGCCGGCTTTTTCCATCGACGGAAAGGTTGCAATGGCCGCCGAAAACTCCGCCGGCAGACCGGCCAAACGCACCGTCGCACCCACCACGATTCCCAAAGTGCCCTCGGAGCCCACAAACAGCCGAATCAAATCATACCCCGAAGATGTTTTGCTGGCCCGAGTGCCCAGCTCGATGATCTCGCCATCGGCCAGCACAACCGATAATTTTAATACGTAGTCCTTGGTGGAGCCATAATAGATAGTGCGGGTCCCACTGGCGTTGTTGGCGATCATCCCGCCCAGGGTGGCCCGGGCTCCGGGATCCGGCGGGAAGAACAGACCGGTGTGCCTTAGCTTTTCGTTTAAATCCTTGTAAACCACCCCCGGTTCCACATCGGCCTGGAAATCCTCTTCTCGAATTTCCAGAATCCGGTTCATTTGGGAAAAATCCAGCACGATGCCCTTTTTTATCGGGATAGGATTGCCTTCCAGACTCGAACCTGAGCCCCAGCCGGTCACTGGGATCCCGTTGTTATTGGCATATTTTAGTACGGCAGATACTTCGGCCGCGCTCTGTGGCCAGATGACGGCTTCCGGCCGGCAGGGCGGATGTCTGGATTCATCCTTGGCATGTAGGTTCAGAACCGACTCTCCGGTGGAAAAGCGATCCGGTGCCACCATTGCTTTCAGGTTGTCTAAATGGGTTTGCGTAAGCGGATTGAAATTCAATTTGGCCTCCGTATTACAGGTGTAGTTGAGAAGTTGATTCGTTGATTGGTTAAGTAGTTAAAAATAGATCATTCTCTTTACACCATTATGACCTGTTGGAAAAGGATATTCAGGTGGAGACTAAAAAAGCGTCAAAGCGGGAATTAAGTTTTCGAACCGGATTAGTTCTTGACTTCAGAAGACATCATATATAGGAAATAACCTTCTGATACAAAATGAATCGTCTTCAGTTGACGGTCAGAACCCCATCTATAAGATAGCATGTCCCACGAATTTACAGTTTCACCAGTGTGCATGGTAATTCAATTATTTTTAATCCACGAAGGGAGGTAAAAAACCATGAGTAAGAAACAATTTTCAATGGATGACATGGACCGACGAACTTTTTTGAAGGTTTCAGGAGTCGCCGGTATAGGTGTGGCCGCTTCGACTTTTGGCGTTCCTAAACTCCTGCGGGCCTCTCCCCCGACAATTAAAATCGGATCTGTACAGCCGGCCACCGGACCACTGGCCGTTATCGGTGTGGGTCAACGCCGGGGGAATCAGCTCGCCGTTGATTACGTCAACTCTATGGGCGGCATTAAATCCATGGATGGCGCCAAGCTTGAATTGCTGTTGGGGGACAGTGAGAGCAAACCCGAAATTGGACGTTCGGAAGCCGACCGACTGATTAAAGGCGGTGCTGCGGTGATGACCGGCCCCTTTCAAAGTGGTGTTGCCCTGGCCATCTCTACTCTTTGTGAGCAGCGGCAGGTCCCTTTTATCATTGACGTGGCCGCCCTGGATACGATTACCGGCAAAGGCAAAAAATATACCTTCCGGGTTTTTATTACCGTCACAGGACTGCTCAACGGTGGCGTCAAATATCTTAAGATGGTCACCGAAATGAAAGGGGTCATGCCCAAAAGGGCGGTGGTGACCAACACGGCCGATGCTTTCGGAAAGGGCATGTCCGGCGGCTTCATCAAATTTATGGAAAAATCCGGACTCCCCATTGAAATTGTCGATCGGGTTCAATATCCATTGGGGATACATGATCTATCAGCCGAAGTGGCCCGGATTAAAGCCGCCAAACCCGACATTCTTTTCCCGGTCTCCCGGCCCGGTGACGGCATTATTCTGGCCAGGGAGCTGTATAAACAGCGGGTAGAATTGATGGGTATTTACGGCCCCGGCTCCCCCGGCTGGTATGAACCGGATGTTATCAAAGATCTGGACAAGCTTATTTATTACGTCATGGTCAACGTGCCCTGGATTAACCCCAACAGTCCGGTTTACCAGCAGGCGAACGCGGCCTTCCAAAAAGCCCATAACAGATATCTGGATACCAACAGTGCCTATGCCTATGCCGGCGTGCAGGTTATCGCTGATGTCCTTGAGCGTGCCGGCTCGACGGATCCTGAAAAGATACTGGCAGCAACGCGCCAGACCAATTTCAAGAATCACCCGTTGGTCGGTGGTCCGATTCAATTTGATGATAAAGGCGACAACACGGGCGCTTTAACAGCGCTCATCCAGGTTCAGCCCGATGACGACCTCCTTAAACGCGTCAAGATCGTAGCGCCCAAAGAGTTTGCCCAATCCGACAAGATTATCTTTCCGGCACCTCAACTCTGGGAGCGGTAACCGCAATGGATTCAAACCTTGCGGTACAGTTAACGATCCAGGGAATTTTGTTGGGAGGGATCTATGGCTTAATCGCCCTGGGTCTCTCCCTGATTTTTGGGGTCATGGGGGTCATCAATTTTGCCCACGGCCAGATGATGGTCATGGCCATGTACGTATCCTACTGGATTTTCGTGCTGCTTGGTATCGACCCTTACCTTTCCCTCGTTATTGTGGCGGCGGTTATTTTTGTATTGGGATATGTAGTTCAATCCGCACTTGTTAATCGCATTCTCGACTATCCCGAAGCCATCCAGGTGCTGCCGCTGGTTTCCCTGGGGCTGGTTCTGGAAAATTGCGCCCTCTTGTTTTGGGGACCGGATCACCGCAGCCCACAGACTGCGCTGAGTCTTGAGACCCTGTGGCTGGGACCTGTCATGATCGACGTCTCCCGCCTGATCGCCTTTTGTC
>JBAVYC010000712.1:0-2489 GCA_049698595.1 Desulfobacterales bacterium
ACGATCAGAATGGCGTTTTTGCTGGCCAGGCCAATGAGCAGCACGATGCCGATCTGGGTGTAAACGTTGTTGTCAAAGCCGCGCATCACAAGCGCGACGACCGTGCCGAGCACTGCCAGGGGCACCACCAGGATCACCGCCACCGGGTTGGCCCAGCTCTCGTACTGAGCGGCCAGTACCAGGAACACCAGCACGATCGCCAGGGCAAAGACCATGAGGGCCTCGGATCCCACCTGTTTTTCCTGGTAGGACATGCCGGTCCATTCGTAGCCCATGGAAGCGGGCAGGGTGCGGTCGGCCATCTGTTCCATCAGGTTCAGGGCCTGGCCCGAACTGATACCGGGGGCCGCCTCGCCGGTGATGGAGGCGGCCGGATAGAGATTGTAGCGCAAGATGGTCTGGGGCCCGAGCATTTGATCGACGCTGACCAGGGTACCGATGGGAACCATCTGGCCCCCGGCGTCGCGCACATCGAGGCGGCGGATGTCGTCAGGCTCCATGCGGAACTGGTGGTCGGCCTGAACATTGACCTGCCAGGTGCGACCGAACCTGTTGAAATCGTTGGCGTAATAGGATCCGAGATAGGTCTGCAAGGTGTTAAAGACGCTGCTGAGGGGAATCTTCATGGTTTTGGCCTTAGTGCGGTCGACCTCGGCGAAAAGCTGGGGTACATCTGCCCGAAAAGTGCTGTTCAAATTGGTCAGACTGGATTGGGCGTTGCCGGCCTGGATGATCTCCTGGAGCATTTGCTGCAATTCTTCAAGCCCGACAGCGCCGCGGTCTTCGAGCTGCATCTGGAAGCCGCCGGCAACCCCCAGCCCATTGATAGCCGGGGGAGGAAAGGTAAACACGATGGCCTCCTGGATCTGGGAAAACTGTCGCTGCAGGTCAGCTAAAATCCCCGCCATGCTGAGACTCGGGTCGCTACGTTCCTCCCAGGGTGTCATGATGATAAAAACCGTGGCCATGTTGGAGGCGTTGGTGCCGTCAATCAGCGAGTAGCCGCCCAGGGAAACCCACTCCTTAATCCCGGGCGTTTGCTCGAGGATGCCGTCGATGCGGTCGAGAACCGCCTGGGAACGTTCCAGGGAGGCGGCGTCGGGCAACTGGATGCTGGCCATTACATACCCCTGGTCCTCAAGGGGCAAAAAACCCGTGGGCAGGCGCGTAAACTGCCAGCCGGTCAAAGCCAGCAGCCCCACAAACAGCAGCAGCATGATCGCCGTCCGGCGTACAAACGTCTTGACCATGGCCGCATATCCGTTTTCGGTTTTGCGGAAGACGGCGTCAAAACCACGGAAAAAGATGTTCTTGCGTTTTTTCGACGGCCGCAGCAAAAGGGCCGCCAGGGCCGGGCTGAGGGTCAGGGCGTTAATGGAGCTGAAGATGGTGGAAATGGCAATGGTCAGGGCGAACTGGCGGTACATCTCCCCGGTGATGCCCGGCAGGAACGCCGATGGAACAAAGACAGCCAGCAGGACCAGGGTGGTGGCCACCACGGGGCCGGAAACCTCGTTCATGGCGGTAATCGCAGCTTCTTTGGCCGTAAGGCCCTTTTCCATGTGGGCTGCGGTGGCCTCCACCACCACGATGGCGTCATCCACCACGATGCCGATGGCCAGCACGAGGCCGAAGAGGGTCAGCATGTTGAGGGAAAAACCCATGGCCAGCATGACAGCCAGGGTGCCGATGAGGGACACCGGGATGGTCACCGCCGGCACCACGGTTGCCCGCCAGTCCTGCAAAAAAACAAACAGTACCAAAAACACCAGTGCTGCGGCCTGAAACAGGGTGACAAAGACCTCCTTGATCGATTGATCGACGAAGATGGTGGTGTCGTAAGGGATCTTGTACGCCAACCCCTCGGGAAAATTTTTTTCCAGATCTTCCATGGTGGCGTATATCTGGCCGGCGACATCCAGGGCGTTGGCCCCCGGCAGCTGGTAGATGAGGACACTGGCCGACGGCTTGCCGGTCATCCCCGAGGTCATATCGTAGCTTTTGCCGCCCAGATCGATGCGGGCGATGTCCTTCAGGCGGGTGATGCGCCCGCCTTCGCCGGTCTTGATGATAATGTCTTCAAACTGCTCGATGTCCGTCAGGCGCCCGAGCACGTTGATCGTGTACTGGAAACTCTGGCCGGGGGGAGCCGGGGGCCGGCCGATCTGGCCGGCGGGTACCTGGACGTTTTGCTCGCGGATAGCGGCCAGCACGTCCTCGGTGGTCAGATCACGCGACTTAAGTTTGGGGGGATCCAGCCAGATGCGCATGCTGTAATCGCTCTGGGGAAAGACCGATACATCCCCCACACCGTCGATACGGCTGAGTATATCGCGCAGCCGCAGCGTGGCAAAATTGCTCAGGTAAAGCTCATCAAAGCGGTCATCGGGAGAAAACAGGGAGATGATCAGCACAATATTGGTAGATTTTTTCTTGGTATTGACTCCCTGGCGCTTGACTTCTTCCGGCAGTTTGGCTTCCGCCAGTTT
>JBAVYC010000713.1:0-1788 GCA_049698595.1 Desulfobacterales bacterium
TCTTTGAAGGGGGCGGCGATGCTGGGGCAAAAGTACTTAACTGGAATGATGGAATAATGGAATATTGGAATACTGGGCAAGTAGTGGGGCGGTTCATAAGTACAAGCGAACCGCAGAATATCGATACTCGCTTTTTTTGATATAGGGTCGGAATAGGAGTCCATGCATGACAAACAAAACACAGAAAAGTAAAGAAATCAGAGAAGGCTGGGTGCAGTTTGACACCCTTTGCTGCGGCACCGGCTGGGATGAGGCCGATCTGAAAAACCCCCAGATTCTGGTGGAAGACGTCTTCGGCAGCAGCCATCCCGGCAGTGTTCATCTGGACGCGCTGGCCGAAGAGGTCTCCACCGGTGTATACCAGAGCGGCGGCAAACCGGCCAATTTTCATGGCACCGACATCTGTGACGGGTGGGCGATGTCCCACGACGGGATGAACTTCATCCTGCCGTCCCGCGAGGTTCTCTGTGATCTGGTGGAGGTCCATGGCCGGGTGATACCCTGGGATGGAATGGTGGTTATTTCATCCTGCGACAAATCGGTTCCCGCTCACCTCATGGCTGTAGCCAGGCTGAACATCCCTGCCATTCATATCCCCGGCGGCAGTAATCGTGCAGGGCCCAATATGTCCCACAGCCTTCTCGTAGGGGAGTTGGCAAGCCGGATGAGACAGGGGGAGGATGTCGATTCTGAAATTCGGGATTATAAACTCTCCGGGTGTCCGGGTGCGGGCGCCTGTCAGTTTATGGGAACCGCCAGCACCATGCAGTGCATGGCCGAAGCTCTGGGGATGGCGTTGCCCGGCACGGCCCTGGTACCGGCCAGCCTTTTTGATATTCATCGTCTGGCACGCCGGGCGGGACGACAGATCATGACGCTTTCTCAAAAGGGCATAAGGCCTTCGGACATACTCACGCGCGAGGCCTTTGAAAACGCCATCAAAGTGCATGCCGCCCTGTCCGGTTCTACCAATGCCCTGCTTCATCTGCCAGCCATTGCCCACGAGTTGGGCATTGAAATCGATGCGGAAGTGTTTGACCGGATTAACCGTGAAACCCCCTATATAGTGGACGTTCAACCTTCGGGAAAGCATGTGAGTGAAATGGTGTGGTATGCCGGCGGTGTCCCACGGGTGCAGATCGAACTCGCGGACATGCTCGATTTGAATGTGATGACCGTCACCGGAAAAAGCCTTGGTGAAAACCTGGACCGGCTGAAAACGGGAGGCTTTTTTCAGCGGGGAGAGGGGTATCTGGCAAATTACCGTTTAAAAAGAGAAGAAGTCATCCGCCGGGTGGAAGATAACAAAGGTTTTGGATCTATTGCTGTTTTGAGAGGCAACATTGCCCCCGAAGGTGCGGTCGTAAAATTTTCGGCTGTAAGCCCGGATATGTTAATTCATGAGGGCCCTGCCAGGGTGTTTGACCGTGAGGAAGCGGCGCTGGCTGCAATCATGAATGGAAGCATACAACCCGGCTCGGTCATTGTTCTGCGCTATGAGGGGCCGCGCGGCAGCGGCATGCCTGAAATACTCGCAACCACCGAAGCTTTGGTAACGAACCCAAAATTGCAGCATACGGCGATTATTACGGACGGCCGTTTTTCCGGTGCCACCCGCGGGCCTTGTATCGGCCATGTTTCACCCGAGGCCGTTGCGGGAGGACCCATCGCCCTGGTGGAAGATGACGATCTTTTGTCCATTGATATTCCCGCAAGAACCCTCAACATCGTGGGGCATGCAGACCGGCGGATGGCTTCGGACGAAGTTCAATCCCTGCTGGCCGAGCG
>JBAVYC010000714.1:0-2187 GCA_049698595.1 Desulfobacterales bacterium
AGCATGACCAACCATTCCTAACAATTACCAATTCATCCACTCACGAACCAATTCTTAACTATTAGCGTCTCTCATTGACGTTATGGCTTTGGCTGTTGATTTCAATTGACATTTTGTTTCCCATGGGATACACTCTGTTGAATGACTTACGAACTCAAAAGTACAGAGCTGTTTGAAAAATGGCTGTCAAAGCTAAAAGACCGATCCGGCAAGATTAAAATCTTGGCAAGGTTGGATAGAGTTCAAAACGGCAACTTTGGGGACTGCAAGCAGATCGGTGAAGAGCTTTACGAACTTCGTTTCTTCTTCGGTCCAGGCTACAGAGTGTATTACACGATCAAAAGAAACACAGTTGTCATTTTGCTTGCTGGCGGGGATAAAGCCAGCCAGACCAAAAACATAGAAAAAGCAAAAATGCTTTTAAACGAATTGGAGAAGTAAACCATGTCTGTAAAAACTAAAAAATTCGATATTGCTGAGCATTTGAATACGACCGACGATATCCGGGATTTTCTGAACGAGGTTGCTGCCACTGGTGACGAGTCGGATTTTATCCATGCACTGAATACCGCCGCAAGAGCCATGATTATAACTGAAGTGGCAAAAAAGGCCGGTGTAACCCGTGCAAGCCTATACAAGTCTCTTTCAGAGAACGGAAACCCTGGTTTTATAACAATAAGCAAAGTCACCAAGGCGCTCGGTTGCCGGTTGAACGTGGCGTGATTCAACCCAACTATGGCATTTTATTTCATACCGTTACCCAAACTTAAAGAACCCGCTCAAAAAACGACCGATCCTTAAACCAGCGAACATTTTTCACTGGTTATGTCACTTCTATGCTTTTCATCAACTCATTTGCGATATTTGCGCTATCAATGCGCATGATGCTTTCCTGGGCACTGCCATAGCTCAACAGATTGATACTGCCATACCACACAACCTTTTGATCCATGACCGCAAATTTTTGGTGGATATTGGATTTGAAAACAACACTGACTCCGCTATCTGTCAACAGGTCCAATGTTCTTTGCATAGCGGCGTGATCTTTTGGAGGGAAATCCTCTTTCGGGCGGGTTACGACAATAACACGGATATTTTTACCGATTGAGATTTTCAGGTGCTGTATCATCCGGTGGGTGCGTCTTATTCTGACAAATGGGCTTACGACCAAAATTTCCTTTTTAGCGGCAACGATATCCTGATTGAAAACAGTTAAAAAATTATCCTTATTGAAAATGATATCCAAGGGCGCATCCATGGCCTCCTCACCTTTGGCTTTGTATCCCATTGAAGCGTATCCGTTAAGCCGTTTTTGATACATCCGCTCCAGCATCTTTACTTGAATATCCACATAGTCATATATTTTTACTTCTTTTTTGGTCTTGTACAATCGGTGAAGCCTTCCTGCATATTGCTGCAGTGTGCCTTTCCAGGATATCGGCATGGCCAAGAAAAGGGTATCGAGACGTGGTTCGTCAAAACCTTCCCCGATAAAATGGCCAGTGGCGACCAAGACGACATTTTTGTCAGCAGGAACATCAGCGAGGCGTTGAAAGGCCTGCTGCGTCGATTTTTTTCCCATGCCGCCCATTAACGTAAATACATCCGGAACATCTTCAATTAATTTTTTGGCAAGCAATTCAACATGGGCGGTTCGCAGCGATAAAACAATGCAATTTCTGCCTTGATGGTAATTATTCAGTACATCATCGATAATCTGCTGATTCCTAAAATCGTTATCCACGATGTCGGCATATAATTCCTGAATGGACACATCCTTTTCGTCGCTGTCCAAAGGAACCCTCAGAGATGTGAAGCGCGGAACAATATAGTGGTCAAAAGGCCTATTCTCTGCCTGTTTTTTTGGATCATCACGATATCGAATAGGGCCGCAATGCATAAACAGAATCGGATGATGACCATCTTTTCTCGTCGGTGTGGCAGTAAGACCATAAATATATTTTGCACGGGCGGTTTTCAGGATTTGTTCATAGGTAAATGCCGAAGCATGGTGACACTCATCGGCAATGACCATCCCGTAATTATTCACATATTCCTTCACCTCTCCTTTTCGGCTGATGGATTGCATGACGGCAATATCGACAATACCGCTCAATGTGTTTTTGCCGCCGCCCAATTGACCGATAAGGTTTCTCTTCTTCTTTCTCCCGCGTTTTTTCCCTGTAG
>JBAVYC010000715.1:0-1914 GCA_049698595.1 Desulfobacterales bacterium
TACCGAAACGCAACGAGAAAGATCTTGAAGATGTGCCTGTCGAGGTGCGCAACGCCATGGATTTCATTTTGGTGGACCGCATCGATGACGCCATTGAGGCGGGATTAATGTCGGCCAATGATGGGAATGATGCCGCTGATTCCAATCTCGACCGAATCCTGAATCGACCCGAGATTGAATTTTCGCCCGTTTCGGCCTTGCCAAATTATTAAATTAGATAAAATTAAAATTATTTTTAATCAAAACATTGACAAATAAGAGACGATAGTTACTATTGTTGTGTCCACCCATTCCCAATAAACAACCCCACAATAAAGGAGCAAACCATGAAAACAAAAACATTAGCAATCACCTTTTTACTGGTCTTTTTATCATCAACAGCTTTAATCGCTGGATCGCAACCCAAGATGGACATCGTCGACACTGCAGTCAACGCCGGATCCTTCAACACCCTCGTTGCTGCTATCCAAGCCGCAGGTTTGGCTGAAACTTTGAAGGGTGAAGGACCTTTTACCGTTTTTGCACCGACCGATGACGCATTTGCAAAACTTCCAGCGGGAACTCTGGATGATCTTCTTAAACCGGAAAACAAAGACAAGCTTGCCGCGATTCTCACCTATCACGTTGTTTCCGGCAGGGTCATGGCAAAAGATGTCATGACTATGAAAGAGGCTAAGACGGTCAACGGTCAAAGCGTGATGGTCAGTATGGAAGCGGACACCGTCATGATTGATAATGCAAAAGTTGTTAATGCTGACATTGAATGCAGTAATGGAGTTATTCACGTCATCGATACGGTCATTTTGCCAAAATAGTCTGCACCTGATTGAGTAAGACAACTTTTCCAACCATTTTTAACTTAACATAGGTCAATCGTCACTTCAGCGGAGAAGGCTTCTTAGCATCGGCCTTGATCGTTGTGACGGTTGACCATTTTTTTGTCGCGTATTGTGCAGCATCCTCTGGTAATTCATTTTGCTGGTCTGAGATTATTTGCTCAGGCACATCGAAATTTTTAATGCATTCGATTTTCCTCCACTTTTTGCGCCCTTGTCAGATACCATCCCCGATTTAACAAAAATACTCACCCCCCTGTTTGAGCTAAGAATACGGTATCCGGTGGCTTATCATAAATCTAATGTTTCTATGCCGGAAGGTGATATTTTTCTTTGACATTGTATCAAGGTTGTTTATATTTTGTTGAATATTTAGTTGCACATTACTTATTATCTTTTATCACATCTCATGATGTATGGTGATCGTAACAGAAGCGACCGTTGATGCCATGGCTGGTATGACTCCCGGCATGGTGGGGGCCGATCTTGCGAACCTGGTGAATGAGGCTGCCCTGCTGGCCGTCAGAAGAAATAGAACTGAGGTCGGTATGGCCCAGTTCGAAGAGGCGGTCGAAAGGGTCGTCGCCGGTCTCGAAAAAAAGAATCGCCTGATCAACCCGAAGGAAAAAAAGATCGTCGCCCACCACGAACTGGGACATGCAATCGTCGCCATGACACTGCCTGAGACCGATCCGGTTCAAAAGATATCGATTATTCCACGGGGTATTGCTGCCCTGGGTTACACCATGCAGGTGCCCACTGAAGATCGTTTTCTGATGCGCCGTACAGAGTTGTTGAATCGAATCGCAACCCTGTTAGGCGGGCGGGCAGCCGAGGAAATTATATTCGACGACATTTCCACGGGTGCTCACAATGATCTTTCGAGAGCAACCGATATCGCCCGCAGCATGGTCAAGGAATACGGCATGAGTGGTTCTTTAGGTCAGGTGTACTTTGCGCACAAAAAACAGGGTCAGTTTCTAAACCCGAATCAGGAAGGTAGCGGTGACTACAGTGCAATGACAGCCCACTTGATCGACAAAGAGATCAGACAAATCATCGATGAGCAATATGATAG
>JBAVYC010000716.1:0-1710 GCA_049698595.1 Desulfobacterales bacterium
CTTGTCGTCCCGCAGCCAGAAAACCCTTGATCGGATGAAGCGCTCCAACGCATTCAACGTATCCATTCGCGCCAGCAGCGTGATCTGGATTTGTTGTCCAAGGCGGATCGCTTCGGTTAAAAGACCCTTCTCATCCTGTAACGCAGCGCGATATCTGGTCAGCAAAGCGGCCGTGGCGGCTTTGAAGACCGCTTTTTCGCCCTCGGGAAGCTGGGCCAACCCGGCTTCGACACCCTCTTTCCAACGGTCCCTGATGGAAAAGAGCGTGTCCTCGATGGCAAAGCGGCGATCACGATATCCGTTGATGGTCTGGGAAAAACCCGGCCGGAAAGGCCGGCTCAACACGCGGCGACGGAGCTTCAACTGCCGCAGGGTGAGTTTGATGCGATCGGCCGCTCGGCGCGAGGCTCCCGCCTGCTTGAGCAATTCCCGGAATCCGGCCAGTTCTTCCTTTTCCGTCACCAGCCGTTTATCCTGATCGGCCGCATCCCGCTCCAGGCCAACGATAAACTGTTCGAGATCACCTTTGTTTTTCTCCGAACGGGAAAGCGCTGCTTCCCACTCTGCGATAAAATGGGTGGCCGGGGTTTTGGCCGTCGCTGCCTCCTGTTCTTTGAGGGCCAAAGATTCGATTTTCTTCTGCTGCGCCAGCGCCAGCTGCTGCTCGTAAGCCTTGCTGTAAAACTCAAGCTCTTGCTCGAGACGCTCGAGCTGTTTTTCAGCCAGCTCCAGCTCGGCGTTCAAAACCGGCTCGAGATCTGCCGCCAAATCACCCTCTTCCGATAAAATCTTTATGGATTTCAAGGCAATCTGTTTCTCGAGCTGGGCATTTTCCAGCCTTAAATCGATCAGTTTTTTTTCCGTGTCGGTTTTGGCAGATTTGCTTTCTTCGTCCAGCAGCGAGGCATTTTTTTCAGCCGCCTCTGATTCCTTGCGGGTCTCTGCAATGAGTTCAGGCAACGCTTCCAAACGCTTGCCATGTTCAGCGATGGCAGTGCGCAGGGCAGCGACCCGATCCCGCTGCTGATCGACTACGGCGTTGAAGCTTTCAAAGCCCTTCTTATCGGGCGCGGCAGGCGGCTGTGGCGGGCTTTTGGCTGAAAGGGCTGTTAGTTGATCGCCGGCGCTTTTCAAACGACCCTCGATGGCGGCCTTCTGCGCGGTCTGGGCCTCGCTTTTGGCAATCAGGCCCAGCTCTTGCTCCAACAGCTCTATTTGCCGTTGCAAAGCGGTCCGGCTCAACCCCTCCGGGCTGTCTTTGCCGGCACTGGCAGAAATGGCAGCCAGTGTTTTGCGCGTCACAGCCAGCTTCTCACTGACGAATTCCTTTGCCAGTGTTGCCGCGGCGGCCACCGGCTGATCTGCTGCAGTTTTTTCCTGAGCCGAGCCTGTCTGACATGAAAACGACAGCACAACTGCAATTGTGGCTGAAAAAATAATTAACTTAATGAAACAGTTTCGGTGCAGAAAATTCATCATCTTTCCTCATGGATTCGATGTGGGCAATTTCGATTTTCTATTCGGCCCAGTTAACGTGAAACAGGATCGTTGGAGACCGGTTCTGACACCTCAACCGGGAACCGCTCATATGAAACTACATTTCAAAAGTTGGAGTTGATTCTATCCTGTGCTTTGTATTTTGTAGGTTGGGTTGAGCCTACTCCAGGCTTTGTTGGGTTTCGTTGCACTCAACCCAACCTACATGTTGCC
>JBAVYC010000717.1:0-2634 GCA_049698595.1 Desulfobacterales bacterium
CTTTTGCCCTTTGCCCTACGCCCTTTGCTCTCTGCTCTCTGCCCTCTGCCCTATGCCCTATGCCCTATGCCCTTTGCTCTCTGCCCTCTGCCCTATGCCCTATGCCCTACGCCCTTTGCTCTCTGCCCTCTGCCCTATGCCCTACGCCCTTTGCCCTCTATCCTATGTCATCCGTCCTCCGTCCTCTGTCCTCTGTCATCCGTCCTCTGTCCTCTGTCATCCGCCCTCTGACTTCTGTCCTCTGTCCTCTGTCCTCTGACTTCTGTCTTCTGTCCTCTGACTTCTGCTTCTGTCACCTGCCCGGTGCTACCGGAAATGTGATGATGAAACGGGCGCCCTCACCTTCCCGGGAAACCACCTTAATACGGCCGCCTAAATCATGCACGATGCGATAGCTGATGGAAAGACCCAGTCCGGTTCCCTTGCCGGCATCTTTGGTGGTAAAAAAAGGCTCAAAAACTTTATCTACAATCGATCCGGCAACCCCTGCGCCTGTATCCCGAACCTCAACAATAACACGCTGCCCCTCTGATCGGCTCATAAGTGTAATCTTCTTATCGCCCTTTTGGGGAGAGTTCGACGCCCATTTGTCTTCAATCGCATCCCGTGCATTAATCAGCAGATTGATAAAGACCTGTTCCAGACGACCGGCATCGCCCATAATCAGGGGCAGATTTTCCTCAATCTCCCAACCGATCTCGATGCCCCTGACCACGAGCTGCTGGCTGAAAATTTCAAGTGATTTTTCCAGAACGTCGTTGATCTGAATCTCATCCAGCTTGGGGTCGGACTTGCGACCGAACTGCCGCATGTGATTGATAATTCGGGTGGCGCGATCCACATGGCTGTCGATCTCTTCGGACATGGTGAACAGGATCTCATCATCGATTTTTTCCCGCTTGTTGACCTTTTTCATAAAAAACCTGCTGGCGGTTTTAATGACCGCCAGCGGCTGATTCAATTCGTGCGCGACACCGGTGGCCATCTCCCCCAGGGTTGCCATTTTGCTGGCCTGGATAAGCTGCTGCTCGGTTTCGAGGCGTTGGGTGATATCGCTGGTGGTGACCAGCAGAACATTCTTTCCCGGATATTCGGAAAGTGACACCCATAAATCAACATAAATGATTTCCTGGTCTTTGCGAATCTGCTTGACCTGATGAATGACGGATGCACGCTTGAGTTCAACTGCATACCGGCTTTTTTCGTTTTCCGGCAACAGTGCGAGAAACGATTTGCCGGCAATCTCGTCGCGGCCATATCCATAAACGCTCCGTACGCTGTTATTGCAGTCTATAATTTCCAAGGTGTCGGCATCCAGAACAAAAATCGGGTTGCGGATGTTGTTGAAAATATCACGGTATTTCTTCTCCGATCTTTCAAGTTCTTCTTCAAGTTTTTTGTGATGGGTGATATCCAGGTTCATCTCCATGGCCGCTATGATTTCACCCTTTTCATTTTTAATCGGTGACGTTCTCACAATCCAGGAGGTGGGGGTTCCATCCTTGCTGATGCCGACCTCTTCACTGCGGTGGGATCGACCGTCACTGAATGTTTTTTCCACCGGACAGTTGGGACACTTGGTCGTACGCCCCTTATAGGCATAAAAGCAGTAGTCATCCGGCTGGGGGTCGAATCTGTCGGAAAATTCCCGGTTGTACCCCACCAGTTTATAATTTTTATCTTGTACGGTAATGACACACGGAACGGTTTCAAACAAAGTCTGGTATTGATTTCTTTGTTTGTTCAGTTCCGCTTGCTTCTCTCCGATCTCTCTGCTCATCTGATTGACGGCCGTAGCCAGTTGTCCGACTTCATCAAATTTATCGACAGTGACTTCATTGGCGTAATCACCTTTGGAAATGGCCCAGGTATTTTTAATAAGTTGCCGGATGGGACGGTTGACGAACTTTAAAACCAAAACCAGAATAATGGCGGAAATAACCACAAAAGCCATGGCGGCAAGCCCGATGATTCCTTTTTGCATGAAAAGTATTTCTTTATCAGACGCTTCCAAAGAAATCACGATATCCAAGGCACCCAGAATCTTTTTTTCCGGCGCATGGAAATGGCAGTTATTTGTTGAGCACCCCGCTTGATTGGGGATCGGGTTGATAACCCCGAGAAGGCGGTACCCTCGCGCGGAAGCAATGATGCGGGTCCGTTCTTCAAGGCCGCAATTAGTGAGGGGAGGATCGGTCCGGTGACAGATGTTGCAGGCCTCAGATTGGATATTGGTGGTCTGGTCGATTTCGGCAGGATGGTTGGAAAATTTTATTTCACCCTGTTTATTGTAGATCCGAATGCTCTCAATTCCTTCCTGTTTGCTGATATTCATTATGATCTGGTTGATATCATCGCGGGAATTGTGCATCATGGCGTAGTGGGCGCCCAGCTTAATCGTGTTGCCCAACCGTTCGGTTTCAGCCACGATATCTTTGCGCAGCCGTTCTTTCTGATACCGGATACTGAAGTAGGCCCAGGTTGAAATGATCAGCAATAATATGATACCGACACCGACGATCAGCTTGGTGACCAGGCTGTGACGAAGGTATCGAGTTAATTTTAACATACCGACACTACCTTAAACCGCTTAGGTTCGCCCCCCCATAGGCGCTAAGTAGCTTTGTAAAAATT